>DASSSG010000207.1:0-9463 GCA_035708545.1 Bryobacteraceae bacterium
AGTACGTTCAGGCGCTCGACCGCCAGACGGACGAAGCCGACAAGCTCTTCAATGACCTGCTCATCGGCGTGACGCAGTTTTTCCGGGACGCTGAGGCCTTCGCGGCGCTGGAGAAAGAGGTCATTCCGAAGCTGTTCGAAGGCAAAGGCGAAGGCGACCATGTGCGCGTCTGCGTCATGGGCTGCGCAACCGGAGAAGAAGCTTATTCCATCGCCATCCTGCTCTCCGAGCATGCATCTACGCTGCAAAACGCCCCGAAGATGCAAATTTTCGCCACCGATATCGACGAAGGAGCGCTGACAATCGCCCGGAAGGGCCGCTACCCCGAAAGCATCGCGGAGCATGTGGCGCCCAGGCGCCTGGAGCGTTTTTTTGACAAGCAGGACAGCGCCTGGCAGGTCCATCGGGAATTGCGCGAGATGGTTCTCTTCTCCAGCCACAGTTTCATCAAGGACCCCCCGTTTTCGCGCCTCGACCTGATTTCCTGCCGCAACGTCATGATCTATCTCGGGCAGGAGCTGCAGAAGAAGCTCATCCCGCTCTTCCATTACGCCCTGCGCCCCGGCGGCTATCTGTTCCTCGGCCCCTCGGAAAGCGCCGGCACGCACAAGGAGTTGTTCGGGACGGTGGACAAGAAGCACCGGATTTTCGAGCGCAGGGAAACCCTGCCCCGCCCCGCGGTGGATTTCCCGCTCACGGAGATCAGCCGCCCGAATCAGCCTGGCGGAAAATCCGCCGTGAAGCCGCCTGAACCAGCGGAGGAGCGGGAGCTCCCGAAGCGCCTCGAACGCATCATCCTGCAGCGATACCGGCCGGCCTGCGTCACCGTCAAGGAGAACGGCGATGCCGTTTATTTCTCCGGACGGCTCGACCGCTACCTCGATCATCCGACCGGCAGCCCGGACGTCAACCTGATAAGCATGGCGCGGGAAGGCCTGCGCATTCCCTTGCGCACGGTCCTCCACAAGGCGGTGACCGGCCGCGAAAGGGTTGTCCAGAAGCAGATTTCCGTTCAGACGAATGGCACGGTGAGCCAGGTTGATCTCACCGTGGAGCCCATCGCGGAGTTCCAGTCCGCGAACCTTTACATGGTCGTGTTTGAGGACGCGGTCGCAAGCGCCGGACCGCCGCAGGCAGCACCCGCCGCCGATGCAAGTTCCGAGGAAACGATCCGGCACCTCGAAGACGAGTTGCGGTCGGCCCGCGAGCACGCCCAAGCGATGTTCGAGGAGTTGGAAAGCTCGAATGAAGAGCTGAAATCCGCCAACGAAGAGTTTCAGTCCACGAACGAGGAACTGGAAACCTCCAAGGAGGAGCTCCAGTCGTTCAACGAAGAGCTGCAAACCATCAATGCCGAAATCAGCCGCAAATCGGCCGAACTCGATCACGCCAACAGCGACTTGCAGAATCTCCTCAACAGCACGGAGATCGCGACGATTTTCCTGGACGGGGAACTGCGCATCAAGACTTTCACGCCCGCGGCCGGGGCCGTGTTCCGGCTGATCGCCAGCGACGCGGGGCGGCCCATCACCGATCTTGCGGCCCAGTTTGCGGATGTCGATTTCGTTCCCGATATCCGGGAAACGCTCCGGACGCTGAAAGCCCGCGAGCGCCAGCTTGCCGGAACGGGCGGGCAGCATTATCAGCTCCGGGTTTTGCCCTACCGCTCGATCAAGAATGTGATCGAGGGCGTCGTCCTGACGTTCACGGATGTGACGCAGGCGAAACAGGCCGCACGGCTTGTGGAGGATGCGAAGATCTACGCCGAGAATATTGTGGCCACGATACGCGATCCCTTGCTGGTGCTGGATGACAACCTGCGCGTTCAGTCAGCGAATCCGGCCTTCTTTAAGGCGTTCCACGTTACTGCGAAGGAAACCGAGGGCCGGCTTCTTTATGAACTCGGCAACGGGCACTGGGACATTCCCGAGCTGCGGCGGTTGATGACCGAACTGCTTCCAGAGAAAAAAACCATGGAAGATTTTCTGGTGGAACACGAGTTCCCGGATATCGGACGCAGATCGCTGAGCCTCAATGCCCGTCGCATCGACCATGTGCAGCTGATCCTTCTGGTCGTGGAGGACATCACCGAGCGCAAACGCGCGGAGGAGAATCTGCGCCGCGTTACGGAAGAACTGCGCAGCGCGAACGAAGACCTGAAGCACTTCTCCTACGCGGCATCCCACGACCTGCAGGAGCCGCTCCGCATGGTGATGAGCTACACGCAGCTCCTCGCAAGAGAATACACGGGCGGCCTCGGCGCCGAGGCCGACAAGTTCATCGCCCATGCGGTCGCGGGGGCCGAGCGCATGGAAGCCCTGCTGACGGACCTGCGCGAGTATTGGACTTTGAATGAAACACGGGTCGAGAACCTCGTTCCCGTTGACTGCAACCGCGTTCTGGAGAAGGCGCTCGCCTATCTCGAAATGCGGGTCCGGGAAAGCGGCGCGGTTGTCACCCATGATCCCCTGCCCACCCTGATGGCGGAAGAGCTTCCCCTGACGCTGTTGTTCCAGAACCTCATCAGCAACGCAATCAAGTATCGCCGGCCGGATCAACCGCCGCGCATCGGCATCTCCGCCGCAAGGGAAGACGGCGCATGGAATTTTACCGTAACGGACAACGGCATCGGCGTCGCCGCCGAGTTCCTGCAAATGATTTTCGCGCCCTTCAAGCGCCTTCATGGCAGGGAATATCCCGGCACCGGCCTCGGCCTCGCGATGTGTCAGAAAATCGTGGACCGCTATCGGGGCAGGATTTGGGCGGAATCGCAGGAGGGGCAGGGATCAACGTTTCATTTTACGATTCCGGCCAAGGGCGGCGCCGAATGAAGCCGGCAAGGATCGTGCTCGTCGAAGACAATCCCGGCGACGTATTGCTCGTCGAAATGGCGTTGAAGGAGAACGGCATCCCCTGCGAGCTGACGCTCTTTCAGAACGGCACGGAGGCGCTCCGGGCGCTCAGCGCGCCTGAGGGAACTGCTTTCGTGCCGGACGCCATTCTTCTTGACCTGAACACCCCGCGCAGCGACGGCTTCCATGTGCTCATCCAGCTTACGCAGTCCCCGCGTCTGTCACATGTGCCGATCGCCATCCTCACATCGTCGAAGGCGAGCAGCGACAAGCACCGCGCTGAACTTCAGAGCGTCCGCTTCATCCCGAAGCCGTCGCATCTGGAGGATTTCCTCGCCACGGTAGGCGGCGCAGTCAGGGAAATGCTGCATGTCTGATAATGGTTCCGTCCGCCCGCTGTCGTGAAGGATACGAACAGCCGTTCAAAAAGGCCCGGGGTTTCGAGCAAGTTTTGGTTGCGCGGAATCGTCCTGCCTGCTACTTCTTCCTTCCCTGTGAAGAGTCCGTTCTCTGCCTCTTCAGATAGCGGAACCAGAGCAGGAGGCCGCCGGTAAGCGACCGCCCGGCCGAAGCTGCCGGACTTTGCATGGGCTTGCGTTTTCTGCAACGTCAGCTCTCCTATAATAAGCAGAGTAAAGAGTGTGACCCGTGGATGAAAAAAAGCGTATCGTCCTGATCGAGGACAATGAGGCGGATGTTTTTCTCATTGAACGGGCGCTCGCGGCCACGCACTGTGCTCTTGAGACCCGCCGCTTCAGGGACGGCGCCGAGGCGCTTCCCGTTTTGCTGGCGTCACAGGAGACGACCCTTCCTGACGCGATCCTTCTTGACCTGAACATGCCGCGCTCCGACGGCATGGATATTCTGCGGCAGATTCGGTCTTCACCCAGGCTCGCCGGCATTCCGGTCGGCATACTGACGGGGTCCGTGGCTTCCAGTGACCGCCAGCGCGCACTGACAAACGGGGCTTCCCGCTATATTCACAAAGCCGCTTCCTATGATGCTTTCGTCAGCAACGTGAGCGAGGCCGTCCTCGCGATGCTGGGCGAACAGCAAAACCTCCGCCTGATCGTCCGGGAGTAATCACGCCCCATCCTGGCGGTGATCCGAAACGCCCAATGACGCACGACCCGACAGGCCGTGGACTTTGGCTTTACCAGAGGCTCCGCGCCGTGGGCGCCGCCTTCTTGGGTGGTGACCGGTGTCTCGTTGCACCGAGTTGTTTTCCGACACAGCCGACAAACCGATTTGCTTGTACAGATTCGATTTTCGAATCCATGCTGGTTCAAATATCCATTAGTCCGTCAGCAACTTACATGCAAACGGCCTTTGTACAAAATCGGTACAGCGATGCCAAAGAACTCCTTGTAATCTTATGAAACAAAAAGATGTGGCTCCCCGGCATGGGCTCGAACCACGATTCACGGCTCCAAAGGCCGCTGTCCTACCATTAGACGACCGGGGAATTCGCGTGCGCCGAAACGCGCTCTCCACGCCCAGTGTAACAGCGCCCGAAACTCGATCATTGTATGAAGAAGCCTGTTGAGCGCTAATTCCACGTTGAAAACCACCGAATAACGTCCGAGTAGCCAAGCGCAGGACAGGCCAACGCTGGGGAGCCGGCCCGAGCATGATCGGACCGGGATTGGCGGGGGCAGTTCTCGCGCGCGCGATCGGCACCAGTCCGAAGTGGCACGAGAAACGCTGGGCCGAAGCAAAGCCCTTCACATTGTCGATCTCGACGCGAGACGCACCCGGCACCTCTCCGACGCCCGGCACCGTCTTCCGCCGGCACGAGCCCAATCGCGATTTCCGTTCTCATCGATGCTTCATGACAACCGAGCACCGCCGAGCCGATGAACTTGTACATGCTGCAGTGCTCCTTTCGAAATGGGGCGGCTTCGGCCGCCCTCACTGCAGTATTTGCGAACTTCGGTTGCAGCGGAACTTCGGCTTCGACCCCTGTCCGCACGCCCGGTTGCCCCGCGCCTCTCCGAACAGCCACGCGGAAGCCGGATTTATATTTTCCGCGCCCGCAGAGACTTACGAACTTCCGGATCTGCCGTGACACGATCGCCGCGCAAAAATCACATACGTGAAGGTGCGCGCTGTGTCTCCCCGAATCCCCGGCCGTCCAAAACCAAATGACGGTTCCCCGGCAACCGATTTCTGGCTCCTTGCCGAGCCGCCGCGCATCTTCCCCAAAACACGAGTGCGTCCACCGGCGCCACGCCGCTCTCCGGCGGTCCAGCGCGAACTCCCGCGCGCCGCCTGAACCCGGGTTCCTCCAGCGCCGCCCGCACCGCGAGCTAATCTATAGCTCTGCATGCACTTCGAGCTCACAACCGAGCAGGAGCACCTGCGCAAAGCCGTCCGCGAGTTCGCGGAAGCCGAGATTGCGCCTCACGTCCTTGACTGTGACGAGGCTCAGAGCTTCCCGACCGCGACCATCCGCAAGTGTGGCGAGCTCGGCTTTCTGGGCGCGATCTTTCCGGAAGAGCTGGGAGGCGCCGGCCTCGGCCATATCGAATACTCAATCATCATCGAGGAGCTCGCGCGCGTGGACCCGTCGGTCGGCCTGATCGTCGCCGCCCACAATTCGCTCTGCACGAATCACATCTTCACGGCCGGATCCGACGATCAAAAGCGCAGGTATATCCCGAAGCTCGCCACAGGCGAATGGATCGGCTGCTGGTCACTCACCGAACCCGAGGCCGGCTCCGATGCCGCGGGTACCCGCACAACGGCCACGCTCGATCGCGATTGCTGGATTCTGAACGGCGGTAAGACCTTCACCACGAACGCGCACAATGCACATGTCTGCGTGGCGATGGCCGTCACGGACCGCAGCGCCGCGCAGCACGGAATCTCCGCCTTCATCATCGAAACGAACGCCGCCGGTTTCCGCCTGGGGAAAAAGGAGAACAAGCTCGGTATGCGCGCGAGCTCGACGGGCGAAGTCATCTTTGAGAACTGCCGGCTTCCGCAGTCGCAGTTGCTCGGCAAGGCCGGCGAGGGCTTTGTCGACAGTCTCCGCATCCTCGATGGCGGGCGCATCTCGATCGCCGCGCTGGCGATCGGAACCGCCCAGGGCGCCTACGACGCCGCGCTGAAGTACTCCAAACACCGGAAGCAGTTCGGCCGGCCGATTTCCGAGTTTCAGGCGATCCAGCACAAACTGGTCGATATGGCGACCAGCCTCGACGCGGCGCGCCTGCTCACTTATCGCGCCGGCTGGATGAAAGACCACGATCGGCGCGTCACGAAAGAATCGGCCATGGCGAAGCTCTTCGCATCCGAGATGGCGGTGCGCGTTTGCGACGAGGCTCTGCAGATCCACGGCGGCTATGGATTTATTAAGGACTATCCGGTGGAGAAGTTCTACCGTGACGTGAAACTCTGTACGATCGGCGAAGGCACCAGCGAGATTCAGCGCCTCGTCATCGCACGGCAGCTACTCGGACGATCGTAGATCGTCTGCGACCGCACCTGCCCGATCCGGGCCTCGGCAGGTAAAGATTGCTTAATCTTTTCACCGGGAGACCGAGCCTCGCACCTGAAATCAAAGACTTACGGTTCGGCACTTGTATTGCAAGCTACAAGAGCGGAGAGCGGCAAAAGCCGAGAAGGCGGCGCAACGACGTAGGCAAGGCCCCCTCCACTATGACGGCGGCGGCATGTTCCTCCGAGTGCCGCCGCTCTTTTTATTTTGCGAACACAGTACGCGATCAGCCGCGCATCAGCCGGTCCCAGGTGACCTCGCGACCGGAATAGATTGCCTCGCGCGCCATGATCGCCGTGAGTGTGCTCTCGGCGGCGTAGAAGCCGGCATTCTCGAGCTTGCCTGTGCGCGCGCCTTCGATGAACTGATTCACCGCATCAGCCGTGATGTCGTATTTCGTCGGCACCTCGACGGGCGGCGCGCCGCGCCTCGGATTGTTCCACAGCTTGTACCCGCTGCGCGACGTGTTGATCGTTGCTTTGTCGCACAGGAATGTCTCCGACACGTCCTGGAACGACCCGGTCGAGAACTGGTCAGCAGCGTAGCTGAACACGGTGCCATCGGGATACGTGAAAGTGCACGCAAGGTTATCGAGGACGTCGCCATACTTGCGCACCGCCTGTCCACCGTAACCCGCAACCTTGACCGGGTGCGTGCCCATGAACCAGTTGACGACGTCGATGTTGTGACAATCCTGCTCGACGATCATGTCTCCTGAGAGAGCGCGGTAGAAGTACCAGTTCCGGACCTTCTCCTCGTTGTCGGGATGTCCTTTGCGTGGTACGGGCCCGCTGCCGAGCCACGCAGCGCGCACCATGCGAATCGGCCCGAGCTCGCCCGATTTCACCATGTTGAACGCGGTGTTGTACTCCTTCCCATAGCGCTGCTGAAAATCAACGCTGATACGCTTCGTTTTGTCCGCGCGCCTGGCGGCTTCGAGGACGCGCTTGCAGCCCGCCACATCCACGCCCGCCGGCTTCTCCATAAAGATGTGCTTGCGCGCATTCACGGCAGCCTCGAAGTGCTCGGGGTGAAGGTGAACCGGCGTCGCGATATAAACCGCGTCGACGTCGCTCGCCAGCAGCTCCCGCATGTTCCGAAAGACTTTCGCACCCGAGAACTGCTTCTGTGCGTCGGCGATGCGGTCTTCATAGATGTCGCAGATCGCCGCAATGCGTGCGAACTCGTTCTTCGCGAAAATGCCCGACACGTATCCGCCCCGGTTGCCGAGGCCGACGACACCGATGGTCAGCGCCGAATTTGCCTGCGAACCGCGAACGGCCTCGGGCTTGACAATGAGCAGGCTCGCGGCGGCCGACCCGACGAACGCCCGCCGGCTGGTGGTTTCATTCATGTGATCGCACCTCAGGAGGATGGCAGATCTGCCGGTCCCATTATACTGGTGGATTCTCGCGTGAAGCTTTCCATTCTCATCCCCGTCTACAACGAACGGGGAGTCGTGGAGCGCAGCCTTGCGCAGGTGCTGAACGCACCGCTGCCGGAGAACATGGAACGTGAGCTGATCGTTGTCGACGACCGCTCCACCGACGGCACGGGCGACGTTCTCGACCGGATCGCCGCCTGCGAGCCACGGATCCGCCTCTTGAGGCACCCGATAAACCAGGGCAAAGGCGCTGCCGTCCGCACCGCCATCGAACACGCGACCGGTGAGTTCTGCATCATACAGGACGCGGACCTCGAGTACGACCCCAACGAGTACTCGAAGCTCCTCCAGCCGCTGCTCGACGGGCGCGCCGACGCGGTCTTCGGCTCCCGATATCTCGCCGGCGAGCAGACACGAGTGCTGCCGTTCTGGCACTCGCTGATCAACAAGGGCCTGACCACTGTGTCGAACATGTTCTGCAACCTGAACATCACCGACATGGAGACCTGCTACAAGCTCTACCGCACAGAATTGCTGAAAAGCATTCCCATTCGCTCCAATCGTTTCGGCATCGAGCCTGAGATCACGATGAAAACCGCGAAGCGGAAGTTGCGGATTTACGAAGTTCCCATCAGCTATCACGGGCGCACATACGAGGAAGGCAAGAAGATCGGCTGGAAAGACGGGCTGAAAGTGTTCGGCGTGATTCTTCGCTTCTGGCTCATTGACGATCTCTACACCGATCCGTACGGCCGCGGCTCGCTCAACAACGTATACGGCACGCCGGCATACGTTAACTGGATGACCGGCATCCTGCGGCCCCACGTTGGCGACAGGGTGCTCGAGATCGGAGCTGGCATCGGTAATCTGACCGGCCGTCTCATGGGCCGCCGATTGCGGTACGTAGCGGGCGAGCACGACCCGCTGTACCTGCACGCGCTCAGGAACCGGTTCCTGCGGACGCCGAACGTCGAAGTGCGCAACATGCATCCGGAGGACCCCGCCGGCTGGAACGATCTCGAGTCCTCATGCGATACCGTGCTGTGCGTGAATATTCTCGAGTACGCCAGCGACCCGCGCCGGGTCCTCGAACATATTCGCTGTGCACTCGTTCCGGGCGGGATGCTGCTCGTGCTCGTGCCACAGGGCAGGGGCGTCTTCGGCACGGTAGATGAGACGCTCGGCCTCAGGCGCCGCTTCGACAGGACCGAACTCGGGCAGCTTCTGCGCGACAGTGGTTTCGAGCTGCGGAGGACGCATCAGCTGAATCGGGTGGGCAAGCCCGGCTGGTGGCTGAGCTCGCGCGTACTGCGGAGCCGCCATGTGAACAAACTTGCGCTCAAGATCTTCGACAAGACCGTATGGATCTGGCGGCGCGTCGACTGGCTGGCGCCGTGGTCCGGTCTGTCGCTCATCGTGGCGGCGCAGCGCGTGCGTTGATATGCGAGCCGTCGCGCTTGACTATCAGCATCGGTCACTCGACGCGATCGACATTCCGGAGCCCGAACCGGCCACACGCGGCAAGGTGCTCATCCGCGTCGCGGCGGTGGGAGTCTGCGGAACCGACCGCGATCTCGCCCGTTTCCGATATGGGTACCCGCCGCCGGGAGAAACGCGGCTCGTGCTCGGGCACGAAGCGCTCGGTCAGGTCACCTCCACGGGGGAATGGGTGGTGCCGATGGTCCGGCGTCCATGCACGCCACCGTGTGCCTCGTGCGCGCGCAA
>DASSSG010000208.1:0-12141 GCA_035708545.1 Bryobacteraceae bacterium
TGGCCGCCGCCGTCGCGGCGGCAGTCGACGGCCTCGAGCGCCGTCTGGAACCGCCGCCGCCGATCGCGAATGCGTATGCCGATCCTCTCGGTGCGCCGCTTCCGAAAACCCTGGAGCAGGCCGTCGAGCTCTTCCGCAACAGTGCCCTGGCGCGTGACTGGTTCGGCGACGAGTTCGTCGAGCACTACGCGGCTACACGCGCGTGGGAGGTGCGCCAGTACAACAAGGCGGTCACCGACTGGGAGCTGGCGCGATACTTCGAATCGATATGAGCCTGCACACGTTCTCTTTTCCAACCACGATTCTCTTTGGCCCGGGCGCCATCGAGAAACTGCCGGAGGAACTCGCAAAGCGCGGGATGATGCGCCCGCTCGTCATCACCGATCGCGGGCTGGTGAACGCGCCTGTATTCGCGCGGGTCCGATCTTTAGTGGCGCGCGCACCCGTGTTCTCCGCGGTCGAGCCCAACCCAACCGAACAGAACGTCTGCGAGGGGCTCGAGCATTACCGAGCCGGAGCGTGCGACAGCGTCGTGGCTGTCGGTGGCGGCTCCGCGATCGATGCCGGTAAAGCGATTCGCTTCAAGGTCACGCACGATCTCCCGCTCGAAGCCTACGACGATCTGATCGACGGCGGAAACAAGATCACCAATGATATTCCGCCGTTCATAGCGATACCGACAACGGCGGGCACCGGAAGCGAGGTCGGGCGCTCGACCGTCATCACCGTGGCCCGAACAAACCGCAAGACCGTGATCTTCGCGCCGAGACTGATCCCCTCGCTCGCGCTCGATGATCCCGAGCTCACGCTCGACATGCCTCCGAAAGTCACGGCCGGCACCGGTATGGACGCGTTCACACACAATGTCGAGGCGTATCTTGCGAAGGGTTACCACCCGATTTGCGACTCGATCGCGCTCGGGGGAGCGAAGCTGGCCTCGGAGAACCTGCCGCGTGTGATGGAGAACCCCGCGGACCTCGAAGCGCGCGGCAATATGATGATGGCCTCGATGATGGGCGCGATCGCATTCCAGAAAGGCCTGGGCGCAACCCATTCACTGGCTCATCCGCTCTCGAGCGAGTGCGGCATGCACCACGGCACCACCAACGCCGTGTTGCTGCCCGTTGTGCTGGAATTCAATCGCGCGGCGGCGGCCGACCGGATGCGGGATCTCGCGGAGCTTTTCCGCTGCCGCGATGTTGCGGAGCACGTGCGCGACCTCAATCGCCGCATTGGAATCGCCCCGCGCCTGCGCGATCACGGCATCTCCGAAGCGATTCTCCCGCAGCTCGCCGACAAAGCGATTCAGGACGGTTGTCACCTATACAACCCGCGGCCCTGCACGCGCGACGACCTGCTCGAGCTCTACCGCCGGGCCTGGTAATGCCTGAATTCCACGGAGAACCTTACGTCTATCTGGCAGGTCTCACGCACGACTCTGCTCTGATCGCCTGGGGCGCGTTCTACTTCCGCGTAAAAGAACGAAATGGCATTTACAAGCTGCTCGACGCGCAGGACATGGAGCCCGCGCTGCGCGAGACCATCGGCCGCAGGTCCACTCCGTACGGGACGGCCAGGGTTGTGGTTCGCGATGCCTCAGGCGCGGAGGCGGCGACAGCGCGCGTCTTCGATGCGAACCACTGCTGGGTGTCCGGCCTGAAACCGGACACCGAGTACACGTATCAGATTTTCGTCGCGCCCACGAAGAAACGCAGTGCCGCGGGAACCGAGGAGGAGTGGGCTAAAGGAGAGCGCTGGGACTGGGCGATTCGGGACGATCACGCGAATCTGTATCCCGGCGGCCACTACGACAACCGCTTTCGCACGTTTCCCGACCCGGCACAGCCGGCGTCATCCTTCAGCTTTGCCGTCATCGGCGACTTCGGAGTCGGTATCAGGAGGCCGTCCGGCGACGATCACAGGCAGCGCGAAGTGGCCGACGCCCTGCGCATCGCCGTGCATGACTACGACGCGAGGTTCCTGTTGACGACCGGCGACAACATCTACGCAGGCAGCCGATTCCTCTGGATCACCGGCTCGGAAGGTGACGAGGACGATGACTGGTTCTTCACGTATTTCCAGCCCTACCGCTACATCCTGAACCGTATCCCCGTGTATCCCTGCATCGGCAATCACGACACGGCGGAACTGGAGAGCCCCGACGACCGCGACCAGCTCATGGACAATCTGTATCTGCGCGAGCGCTTTGCCGGCGAGGAGAAATACGGCCGTGCCTCGATTGGCCCCGGCCTGTTTTACCGCTTCCGATTCGGGCGCGATGCCGAGTTCGTGGCCATTGACACTTCCAAAGAAAGCTTCTTCAGCGAACGCCTGTTCGAGGTCCCAAAACATCTGGACTTCATCCAGTGCGCTTTTTCACCAATCGCGGCCGATGCTCCCCGATGGCGCGTGCCCTTTGCGCATCACCCGCCGTTCTGCGCCGGGCCACTCCATCGCAACACCGGCAGCATGAGCAGGCTGCTGCCGATTTTCGAACAGGCGGGCGTGCAAGCGATGTTCTGCGGGCACGAGCACAATTTCCAGCACTCGCGCTGTCGGGGCATCGATTATTTCATTACGGGCGGCGCCGGCAAGGTGCGGCAGGGGCGCCCGTCGAAGAGTGGCTTCGAAGACGCGCACACCGTATCCTGGGCGGGGACCTTCAATTTCCTTATCGTGACCATCGATGGTGGCCGCATGCTCGTACACCCGTTGACCGAGCGCGACGGCCACCCTGAGCCGCTGGTTCGGTTCAGTCCGGCCGGAGAATCGATCAGCGGCCCTGCGGAGATTACGCTTCGCTGATCAGCGGCGTCCCACTGGGGCGACTGACGGCGTCTCTGGCCATCGTCCGCTGGGCAGGCCGGCGGCCCGCCGGCTGGTGAGCAGGATCAGCTCCTGCAGCTCGGACGCATTGAGCGAGTGCAATGCGGCGAGATACCGCTCCTGAGAAAGAAGGTGCCTGTCGGGTATTTCGGTCATCACGGAAACGCTGGATCGCGGGCTCGGGGGAGTCAACGGGTCACCTCGGGATTGTCAGTCTATCGTGCGCCGGAGACGTTTGGGAATCGTGCGATTACTGTATTCGGGCCGAAGAGCTTCTTTTTGTGTGGCGGGTGGGCCTTGGTGAAGCGAACAGGGAGCTAGACCACAGGCCCGTTCGCAGCGCCACGAGCCATGCGCGATGTGTTCATGGCCTCGCTGATGCCCTCGATTGACGGTATCGTCACCAGCCGGTGGCCGAGTGAGATCAGCCCCTGGCGCGCGAGCGCGTTCAGCGTGGTCGACGTCGTTTCGCGAGTGGCGCCTACGAGGCTCGCCAGCTCGTTCTGCGAAATATGGATCACGATCTCACCGCCTTCGGGAGCAGGCGTGAGCTTTGCCAGTTCCGTCAGGTAATACAGGATACGCTGCCGCACATCGCTGACGCAGAGGTGCTCCACCTTCCGCTCGAGTTCTTCCTTGCGCATGAGGATGTAGCGCGCCAGCATGCGCCAGGCCTCTGGCCGGCGGTCGCAGAAGCGCAGAAACACGTCGGTTGGGATCGACCATGCCGTTCCAGGCTCCATCATCGAGGCGTTGACCGTGTACGCGGCTTCGCCAAGCAGTGCCTGCTCACCGAACACCTCGCCAGGCGCGATGAGTCCGAGCAGAAGATCCTTGTTGCCGTCGCTCGTCCGTTCGATTTTGACAAGGCCGGAATCGAGGAAGAATACCTGGGTCGCAGGCGTACCGCTTGCGAACACCGTAGCCCCGCGTCGCGGGAACGCCAGTTTCCTGACGCCCTCGGAATGGAGAAGATCTTCGCGGATGAGATTTGCCAAAGCGCTGTATCGAGGATTCATTACGTATCCGTTTCCCGTTGGCGAGCCTGAACTTCCGGGCTCGGTTTGCCTCTGAATCTGCTGGCGGCCTGGGCCGCCAGTGTGAAGTCGCACACTAACGCCGAAGACGTTAGATTGTCGCGGAAATCCGTAAGTTTGTCAATATACACCTGCAGCGCGTGTCTCACCTCATCGGCATTGGTACCCAGAATATCCTCCCAAATGTCGAAGGGGCTCTGGGCCAGGCGCATCATGTCGCGGAGTCCGGGGCCGGCTGGCGGAGGTGCCTCGTTGTCTTTGAATTCGCTGGAGATCACTCCCGCCAAAGCGGTTGAGACGAGCTGCGGAAGGTGGGAAGTGAACGCTAGAGCACGATCGTGTGAAGTCGGCGACATGACGACGACATCTGATCCGATTCTATCAAGCCACCGCACGAACTCACCGGCCAGTGGTGTATGTAGGCTGTCTATCGACGGAGGCGTCAGAATGTAAGGACGATTGCAAAACAGGTCTGGATCGGCCGCTCCAATGCCTTGCACCTCCTTCCCTGCGACGGGGTGACCTCCGACAAACTGTCCGCGGCGGATGTGCGCTGAAGCACGAGCAACGATAGTACGTTTAGTACTTCCGGCATCGGTAATAAAAATGTCCCTGGTGAGAAGTGGTCCGATGCGCTCGATCGTCTGCAGGATCACGCCGATCGGTTGCGCAAGGTAGAGTACGTCACATACGCGCAGGGCTTCTTCGATCGATACGCCTTCGTCTATGGCACCTGATCGGACAGCGCGACGAATGGTGGCCGCGGAGCTGATCCCGAGAATGCGTCCTTTGAAGCCCGCTTTGCGCAGGGCGAGTCCGAATGAGCCGCCGATCAGGCCCACGCCGGCGATGGCGAGCGTATTCACTGGAACGTACGCCCGACCGCGGTTGCGATAATCCGCAGTTGCTGCATCATCTCCGTGTACTGATCGAAGCGCAGCGTCTGAGCGCCGTCGCTCAGCGCCTTGTCCGGATCGTGATGCACTTCGACGAGGATGCCGTCCGCTCCCGCCGCGACCGCGGCGCGCGCCATCGGGATCACCTGATCGCGGCGGCCGGTGCCGTGGGACGGATCGGCGATCATCGGCAGATGCGATAGCTTCTTCACGATCGGAATCGCCGAGATATCCATCGT
The DNA here is from genome assembly GCA_035708545.1 of Bryobacteraceae bacterium. Taxonomy (GTDB): domain Bacteria; phylum Acidobacteriota; class Terriglobia; order Bryobacterales; family Bryobacteraceae; genus DASSSG01. Next base: position 4,999 of record DASSSG010000208.1, read on the forward strand.
GTTGCGCGTATAGGTCTCGAAAGTGCGGATACCGCGCTCGCACAGCATCACGTCGTAGTTCCCGCCAGACAGCAGGTACTCGGCGGAGAGCAGCAGTTCCTCGATTGTTGCGGCAATGCCGCGTTTCAGCAGCACCGGCTTGCGCGCACGCCCAAGCTCTTTCAGCAGGTTGAAATTCTGCATGTTGCGCGCGCCTACCTGCAGAATATCCGCATAGTCGGCGAGCAGCGAAATCTGCGTCTGGTCCATGACCTCGCTGACGACCAGCAGACCGTGCCGATCCGCGGCCTCGCGCATCATTCGCAGCCCGTCTTCGCCCAGACCCTGAAAACTATAAGGCGAGCTGCGCGGCTTGAACGCGCCGCCACGGATCACCGCAGCGCCGGATTTGGCGACGAACTCGGCGATGCGCTCGATCTGATCGGCGTTCTCGACGCTGCACGGACCGGCCATGGCGATCACACGGTTGCCGCCGATTTCGACGTCTTTGATCCGGATGACCGTGCCGCCCGGCCGGAACGGGCGGCTCGCCAGCTTGTACGCCGTCGCGATGCGATGAGCTTCCTTGACGCCGTCAATGATTTCGAAGACTGCCGGATCGATGTTCTCTTCCGGACCGACACCACCGAGGACCGTGTGCATGATGCCCGTCGACCGATGGACGGTAAAGTTCAGCGACACCATGCGGTCGATCACGGTCTGAATCTGGGCCTCGGATGCGCCCTCCTGCATCACCACGATCATGGCTTCGCAGCCCTCTGCATTCTCACCTTCTGCAAGGTTCGCATTTCATCGATGAGGCGCTCAAAGATGCGCTTGACGGCTTCGGCGGGCAACGGTCCCGAGTTATTCTGCGTCACGTTGTGGTAGACCTCGTCCTCGCGCTTCGGCTCGTATACCGGCATCGAGAACGCGTGCTTGATGTCCCCGATACGTTCGACAACTCGTGAGCGCTCATTGAGGAGGGCGAGTATGCGCAGGTCTATCTCGTCAATCTCGTGACGGCAATCGTTGAGCGCGTGCAGCGCTTCCTCGTACGTCACAGCCCGGACCTCAGCTCGCGCGCCAAAGCCTCGACGCGCGCCTCGAGATCCGGCGACTCCGCGTTCTGCTCGATCGTGCGGACAACTGCACTGCCGACGACCACGCCATCGGCGAGACCACCGACCTGTCTTGCCTGTTCCACCGTTGAAATACCGAAACCCACCGCCAGCGGGAGCCGCGTTACACCGCGCAACTTCTCGATCAGCGGACCGACCGCTTCCGAAACGCTGCTCTGTTCACCGGTCACGCCGGTTCGGGAGACGACATAAACGAAGCCGCTCGAGTACTCCGCGACTAACCGCAGGCGCCGCTCGGTGCTCGTCGGGGCAGCGAGGAAGATCGTGTCGAGTCCCTTTGCCCGGAGCGCCCGGACATAAGTATCGGCTTCTTCGACGCTCAGGTCTGTCAGCAGGCAGCCATCGATGCCACGGGCTGCGGCGTCGCGCGCCAGCGCCTCGAAACCGTACCGAACGACCGGGTTGAGGTACGTGAACAGGATGATCGGGATTTCGGAACGTTCGCGAATGCTGCCGGCAATCTCGAGCACGCCGCGCAGCGTCATGCCCGCGCGCAATGCGCGCTCGGAAGCACGCTGGATGACCGGGCCGTCGGCAATCGGGTCCGAGAAGGGCACGCCGAGCTCGATCAGATCGGCGCCTCCGCGTTCGAGCGCGGCGGCGAGGCGCGGCGTGTGCTTGGGCGAGGGATCGCCGGCCGTGAGGTACGCGATCAGGCCGGCGCGGCGCGCGGCACGGAGCCGCGCGAACGTGCGGCCGATCCGGCTACTCGATTCCGGTGATGTTTTCCCGATAGATGCCAGTGTCTTTGTCCCCACGTCCGGAGAGGTTGACGAGGAAGGTCTCCCCCGCCGCGTGCGGCGCACGCCGGATCGCTTCGTGAATGGCGTGCGCGGATTCGAGCGCCGGGATGATTCCCTCGGTCCGCGACAGCGTCGCGGCAGCCGCCAGCGCCTCCTGGTCGCTGGCGCAGACGTACTCGGCACGGCCCTGATCGTGCAGCCACGCGTGCTCGGGGCCGACGCTCGCATAATCGAGGCCGGCCGAAACCGAGTGTGTCAGCGCCACCTGGCCCTCATCGTCCTGGAGCAGATAGCTGTAGCAGCCGTGCAGCACGCCGGGCGCGCCACCCGCAAAGCGAGCGGCATGATCGCCGAGACGCTGGCTTCGTCCGCCGGCTTCGACACCGATCAGCTGCACGCCCGGGTCGTTCACGAACGCCGTGAACATCCCGATCGCGTTCGAGCCGCCGCCCACGCACGCCATCACCTGATCCGGCAGGCGACCTTCACGCTCGATGATCTGAGCGCGCGCCTCGTCGCCGATCACGCGCTGGAAATCGCGAACCATTGCCGGATAGGGATGCGCGCCGAGCGCGGAGCCGAGCAGATAATACGTCGTCGAGACGTTGGTGACCCAGTCGCGCATGGCTTCGCTGATGGCGTCCTTGAGCGTTCGGCTGCCACTGTTGACCGCGACTACCCTCGCGCCGAGCATCCGCATCCGGAACACGTTCAGCTCCTGCCGGTGAATGTCCTCTTCGCCCATGTACACCGTGCAGTCGAAACCGAACAGCGCGCATACGGTCGCCGTCGCGACGCCGTGCTGGCCGGCGCCGGTCTCCGCTATGATGCGCTGCTTTCCCATGCGCCGCGCGAGCAGCCCCTGGCCCAGCGCGTTATTGATCTTGTGCGCGCCGGTGTGCAGCAGGTCCTCACGCTTGAGCCAGATGCGGGCGCCGCCGAGCGTCTCGCTCAATCGCCGAGCATAGTAAAGAGGCGTCGGACGACCCGCATAATGCGCCAGCAGTTCTTTCAGTTCTGTCTGGAAGCTACTGTCATGAATGGCACTTAGATACGCCTGTTCAAGCTCCTCGAGCGGCGCCATGAGGACTTCGGGGACGAAGCGGCCGCCATATGGACCGAAGTGTCCGCGAGCTTCCGGGACCGCAGCAATCACTGAACTGCCTCCAGAGCAGCGCGGACGAACTCGCGGACGCGCGCGTGGTCTTTGAGGCCGGGCCGGCGCTCGAGTCTCGAAGACGCATCGACGCCCCAGGGCGCGACGGTGCGGATCGCCTCGCGTACGTTGCCGGCATGGAGCCCGCCCGCCAGAATGATCTTCTGCCGGAGACCGGCGGCGAGCTTCCAGTCGAACGTCTGCCCGTGTGCCGGCGAATCGAGCACGAACGCTTCGCTGGTGAACCCGTCCATCGCGGCGGGCTTCCATTCGGGTGTGACCCGGAACGCCTTCCACGTACGGACGCATTTCGGAACGCGACTGCCCGTCTCGCGCCCGTGGAGTTGCGCGATATCCAAACCCACCGCCTTCATGATGCGCTCCAGCTCCCGCGGCAACTCGTCGACAAACACGCCGACCTTCAGGACTTTCGGCGGCAACGCAGCGACAATCTTTTGTGCTTGTTCTGGAGCCACATAGCGAGGACTTTTCGAGTAAAGGATGAAGCCCACGGCGGTCGCTCCCGCCGCCACTGCGGCGAGCGCGTCCTGTGTGTTCGTGATGCCGCAGACCTTGATGATCATACGAGCAGTGCTTTCAGCGCGGCGCAGGGATCACCGGCGCGCATGAGGTGCTCGCCTACGAGGAAGCCGTGATAGCCGGCGCGCTCGAGAGTGGCGATCTGAGCGGCGGTTTCGATCCCGCTCTCGGTAACGCGGACGATCCCGTCGGGCATGCGCTCGGCGAGCCGGAGCGAAGTGTCGAGCGCGACCTGGAAAGTGTGGAGGTCGCGGTTGTTAACACCGATCATGTCCGCGCCTGAATCGATTGCGGCCGAAAGTTCATGTTCAGCATGAACCTCGACAAGGGCGGCGATTTCGTATTGGCCAGCGAGCTCGCGCAGGTCGCGCAGCTCGCGCTCGCTCAGGATGGCCGCGATGAGCAGGATCGCGTCGGCGCCCGCGGCGGCGGCTTCGATGACATGGAACTCGTCAATCGTGAAGTCCTTCCGCAGGACGGGCAGCGAGACGGCGAGGCGGGCTCGCTCCAGGTCTTCGAGGCTGCCCTGGAAGAACTCGCGATCGGTGAGGACGGACAGGCAGGCTGCTCCGCCGGCTTCATACGCGCGTGCGGTGTCAACCGGGCGGAAGTCAGCGGCAAGCACGCCCCTGCTGGGCGACGCCTTTTTGATCTCGGCGATAACAGCGCGCCCGCGGCCGAGGAGCGCGGCTTTGAAGTCACGGCGGTCCGGAACGCGTTCGGCGGCCCAGCGCTCCACCTCGCCGCGAGGAACACTCACATCGGCCAGTTCTCGACGCTTGTGCTCGACTATGCGAGCGAGGATGTCCGGTACCGCCTTGACCATGCGGGGGAAAGGTCCATCGTAGCACTCGGGTGCGTGATAGCATCGGGCGATATGAAACAGCTGGTTGGGGTAGCCGTCCTGGGTTTCGTTGCGGCCGCGCTCGTATGGCAGGCGCCGGCATCCGGGCCGGACAAGCGGCTGGCCAAAGCCTGGCGGTCGTCCGAGCGCGCCGGATGGATTCGCGTACACCTCGAGGGCACGCCCGCCGAGATCGGCTACCAGCACGGGTACCTGCTCGCCGAGGAGATCGACGATCTGCGGCGCGTCACCGAACTGCAGCTCACCCACGATGGCAAGGGGCCTTACTCGTTCTTTCGCACGACGGCGGAAACGATCCTGTGGCCGCGCATCGAGCAGGAGTATCGGGAGGAGCTGCAGGCGATTGCCGAGGGCGCTCGCGCGCGCGGCTCGAAGATCGACGTTCTCGATATCGTGGTCATGAATGCGACGCTCGAGCTGGGATACTACATCGCCGTGCTCGATGGCAAACCGGCGCCGGCGGAGCGGTGCACCGCGCTCGTCGCCACAGGCAGGTACACGCGCGACGGACGCGTGGTGATCGGTCACAGCAACTGGACGGGGTATCTTGACGGCGCGCGCTGGAAGATCATCTTCGACGTCGTGCCGTCGCGCGGACATCGCATCTTCATGGACGGGATGCCGGGCTGGATACACAGTGGCGACGATTTCGGCGTGAACTCGGCCGGCATCGCGATCACCGAGACCACGATCACGCAGTTCATCGGCTTCGATACCGCGGGGATTGCCGAGTTCGTGCGGGCGCGCAAAGCGATGCAGTACTCGTCATCGATCGACGATTTCGTGCGGATCATGAAGGAAGGCAACAACGGCGGGTACGCGAACAACTGGCTCGTCGCGGACAGCAACACCAATGAGGTTGCCGACCTCGAGCTGGGGCTGAAGAACGTCAATGTGTGGCGGACCAGGGACGGCTACTATGCTGGGACGAACTTTCCCGTCAGCGAGAAGCTGGCTCGCGAGGAGACTAAGTTCGACCTGAAGGATATGGGCCTCAGCGCCAATGCTCGGCGAGTGCGAGCTACCGAGCTGATTGAGAACGCGAAGGGCACAATCGACGTCCCGTTCGCGAAGAAGTATCTGTCGGACCACTATGATTCCTTCCAGAAAAAGGAAGATCCGAACGAGCGATCGCTGTGCGGGCATATCGATCTGTCGCCGCGCGGATTGAAACCCTGGCAGGATGAGTTCGGGGCGGCGGGAACCGTGCAGGCCAAGGCGGCCGACCATAAGCTTCTGAGGGACATGTCGTTCATCGCGGCGTTCGGGCATCCCTGCGGAATCGCTTTTAAGGCGGCCGCGCATCTGAAGGCGCACCCCGAGTTCAACTGGCAGGCGCCGTTGCTTCGGGATCTGCCCTCGTTTCCGTGGACGCAGTTTCGGATGGGCGTCAGGTAGGCAGCGGATTGCAGGTTGATAACCCGCGTTAATTCCAGCGCAGGCCAAGGCGCCACATCCTTGGCTGGCCGATGTTCCAGCAGTTGCGGTTGCCCGCGCACGCGGCAGTCGTCGCGAAGTAGCCGACGGCGAACTCACGATCGAGAAGGTTCTCCATCGTGAAGCCGGCTGAGAGAGCCGATGCGATGCGCTGGCGCGCAACGAACTGTATCACCGGGAAGCCGGGCAGGACGAACCGGTTCAGGTCGTCTTCGAACTGCAGCGAATAGCTCCGTATACCAGCCGATATCAGCGTGCCTTCTTTCACCCACGTGAGTTGCGCGCTGCCGTGATGTTTCGGGACCTGTGGGATGCGCAGGCCACTGCCGAACCGTGAGTCGGCAAACAGGTATGCGGCCTCGGCCTGAATCGGACCGAGCCGGCCATGGACATCGATGTCGAGGCCGCGCGCGAGGGCCGACGCTGCATTGCGGCGCTGTCGGATCGTCTGGACGCCGGTCGAGAGGGTTACGTTTGTGATCACGTCATCAAGCGAGTGGCGGAAGAAGGTCGCACTCGCTCGGGCGTTCTCGGCGAGGGACAGATCGAAGCCTGCTTCTGCGCCGAACATCTTCTCGGGCCGCAGATCCGGATTGGCGCGCGTCGTCGCGTTGCCGGCGCGAAACTCGCGATAGAGCTCGTTGAGCGTCGGCGCACGAAAGCTTCGGTATACCGTGCCACGGGCGCGAAGGCGGCTACGCCCGATCGCAAATCCCGCGCTCGGGCTCAGGAAGCGCTGATCGCGGCCGGTAAAGTGATGCCGCAAGCCGAGGTAGAGCTTCGCCGGACCGCCGCCGGCATCGAATTGCGCAAACGTCCCATGCTGCAGTTGCGAGCCGCCGCCGACGCTGGCGCCCGTGGGGACAAGCCGGTCCGTGCTGGTCCCTTCGACACGCTGCATGTCGGCGCCTGCGAGGAGATTCCAGCGCGAGGCCGAGTGGCGCCACATGCCGGCGGTTCCGACGGCCTCCGAGGGCACGCGCTGCAGGAACGTGATCGCCTCCGTGTTCCGGTTGTTCGTAACCGAGCTGAAGCTGGCGCGGAAGACCTCTCGCGTGTGATATGAGAGGACGGAGAAGTCTTCCCTGCCCCAGCGGCGCGAGTAGTGTGCTGCCAGATTGCCCAGGGATGTCGAGTTGTACGTCAGCGCGGTGCCGTTGTCGCGCGTCTCGGCAAGAATATCGAGCCTGACGAACATGCGGGAGTCCGTGCCCAGATAGTCGAGACGCGTATCCCCGGCGAGAAAGCGGACGTTGGCCCGGCGGTCGACGGCGCCTCGCG
>DASSSG010000209.1:0-2483 GCA_035708545.1 Bryobacteraceae bacterium
AACAGGGAGGACGCCCATGTCTCATCATCCGGATTACAGCCGCCGCACGCTGCTCGCGGGCGCCGCAGCAGCGCTAGCCGCTGCGGTACTGCAGGCGTGCGCGCCGGTGCCTGTACAGAAGACAACCGACACAGGCCCACCGGTTTTTCCGAAGCCACCGGACGCGCCGCGCTTCATATACGAGCGCACGATCTATAGCAGCGCGGACGTCGTGCCGGACACCGGCAACGCGGAATTGAAGCGCTTGCTGACGGGCGCCGCGCGCCGCGGAGAAGTGCTGAACAAGCCCAGCGCGATAGCGGTCCACCAGGGCCGTATATACGTCTCCGATACGGTGGAGTCCGTGATACGTGTGTTCGATATCCCGGGCGGCCGCCACTACAGGATCGGCGCGGAAGACCCAGGCCTGCTGTCGAAGCCGCTCGGGCTCGACGTGGACCGCAATGGCAACGTCTATGTCGCCGACACGACCGCGAAAGCGATCATGATCTACGATCGAGACGGCAAATTCCTGCGCAAGATAGGCAATGCGAAATGGTTCGATCGCCTTGCCAACGTGACCGTCGATCCGAAAGGTGATCGCCTTTATCTCGTGGATATCGGCGGCGTGAGCTCGCAGCAACATCGCGTCCGCGTCGTCAGTGCGATTACCGGCGAGCACCTGTTCGACTTCGGCAAGCGCGGCAAGGAAGCAGGGGAATTCAACTTCCCCCGCGACATCGCGGTGAATCACAATGGCTTGCTGTACATCGTCGATTCCGGCAATTTCCGCGTGCAGATCTTCGATCGAGACGGCAAGTTCCTGAAGAGTTTCGGCAGTATCGGCCGCCAGTTCGGCCAGTTCGCGCGTCCGAAGGAGATCGCGGTCGATGCCGAGGGCAACGTATACGTGGTCGACACGGCTTTCGGCAATTTCCAGATCTTCGATCGCGAGGGTGAATTGCTGATGTTCGTCGGCACCCGCTCGGAACAGGACGGTCCCGCGCGTTACATGCTGCCGGCCGGCATCGCCGTCGACGAAGATGGCCGCGTGTACATGGTCGATCAGTGGTTCAGAAAAGTGGACATTTACCGGCCGTACGCGATGAAGGCAGACGCCGGCTGGCTTGGTAAACGGACCGGCACGAAGACCGTCGCGCGCTGACTCCCAATTCCCGGATTCGGGAAAGCGTATTCCCTCGATCGAGAAACGCCCGCATGCATTGCGGGCGTTTCTGCTTTAAAGCTCCGTGCTGCAAGCAGCGAGGTCGTCGCCCGCACGCTGGCACGGATGATGCGCTGTGGTGCATCAGCAGGTACGAACGGGAGATCGGCTGTCGCCCACAGCCGAAAATGACAAAGGAGTTTCTCATGACTCGAAGAAGCAGGCTGGACACGGTCGGCGGATGGATTGCGGCGGCCGCTTTTGCCGTGTTCGCGTCGATGGCGGCAAATGGCGCGCTGGCAGGCATCGCAAACACGAAACACAATCTCGGTTCGGAGGGGACGCAGGCCGTTCACGTGTCGGCAGGGGGCGGCACGGATCAGATCTGCGTGTTCTGCCACACCCCGCACGGTGCGAATACCAACGTCACTGCGCCTATGTGGAACAAGGCGCTTCCCGCGACAACGTATCAGCTCTATGGCACCGGCGGCACCTCCGCCTCTCTGGATGGCGAAGTGCTCGCAGTCGGTTCCGTCTCGGCAGCATGCCTTTCCTGCCACGACGGCACGCAAGCGCTCGACAACATGGTGAATGCGCCGGGCTCGGGCGGCTATAACGCAGCGGGCGCCGCACAGAACTACACCTGGACCGGAACGGCCGATGGGAAGATGCCCTCAGGAGGCGTGACGAACCTCACCGGCGATTTGCGTAACGACCATCCCGTCGGTGTCGCGTATTGCGGCGGAGGCATTACCGAAGCCGGCGGCACGTGCGTCGACACGGACTTCAACGCGCCGACGAGCGGCACCATCAACGGATCGATCCAGTGGTGGGTCAACAGCGCCGGCGGCACGGCTGCACGCGAGAAGGCCGACATGACGCTCTATCGCCGCACGTTCACAGCGGGCACTGGTCCCTCGGTGGAGTGCGCGAGCTGCCACGATCCGCATGTCGAGGACACCGCCACACGCAAGACGTTCCTCCGCATCGCGAACACCGGCAGCGCGCTGTGCCTCACCTGCCACAACAAGTAAGCCCGTAATGAACTTCTTTGGGGGCCAGACGCCCGTCTGGCCTTTTTTTTCAGGAGCGCCGCATGACAGAACCCGCGTTTGTGTTGAGGAAAGCTGCCGCCATCGCATTGCTCGCGACGCCGCTCGCCTTCGGCGCGACGACGGTAGTGGCAGAGGACGTGAGCGCGCCCTCCTTCGCCGTGGTCGACGGCACCGTCATTACCGTGCAGGAGGTCGAATCCGCACTCTCCGGCGCCATCAGCCAGAAGTTCTATCACCGCCGCCCGCACGAAGAGCAACTCGCGGCGCTGAGGCAGGAAGTGTCG
>DASSSG010000210.1:0-8925 GCA_035708545.1 Bryobacteraceae bacterium
AGGGGATATCTCAGTTTCAGTTCTTCTGACCAGTGGCGGAGTGTCGGCAGATTGTCCGTGCTGATCGCGACTACCTGGCTGTCCGTTTCATTGAACTTTGCGATACCAGACTGGTACGCGGTCATCTCCTTTGTTCAACCACCGGTGAACGCGGCGGGGAAGAATGCCACTACAACGTTCTTCTTGCCGCGAAAGTCGGAAAGCTTAAAAGTCTTGCCGGTCGTGGAAGGAAGCTCGAAATCCGGGGCGGTGTCGCCGACCTTGAGATGGGTCTTCGGTGGCGCGACCGTGCCCTGAGCCGCGACCAGGCCAGCGGCCGCGAATGCGAGGAGGCTGAGCCTGAGTATTTTCATGCGTACTATTATGCACTCCTTAAACTCCGCAGCCAAATCTCAGCAGAGCCGTCTGCGCCTCGCCTGTAACCGAAGCCTCGCGCTCACCCACGTAAACGTTCACCTCCGAACGAATGCCGAACTGTGGCAAATAGATGCCGGGCTCGACCGAGAAGCACGTGCGCGGGATTATGCGCCGCTCGTCGTGACTTTCGAAATTGTCCATGTTGGCGCCTGCGCCGTGCACGTCCGAGCCAATCGAATGCCCTGTTCGGTGTATGAAGTAGTCGCCGAAGCCATGCTGTACGATGTGCCCGCGTGCGGCATCATCCACTTCGAAACCGCGCAGCACCTGCCCTGAAGCTGTTGCCGCGCGAACACGTTCGACGGCTGCATCCCGCGCTTCGCGCACGATCGCGAACACGTTGTGCATCTCACTCCGCACTTCCGTGGCGCAGCAGCCGGTCCACGTAATGTCGTAATACACGGCCGCGGGCCGCCGCAGCTTCGCCCAGAGATCGATGAGCAGGAGATCGCCTGCATGGATCTCGGCTGCGCGCTCGGGCTCCGGCTCGTAGTGCGGGTTCGATGCGTTCGCGTTCACCGCAACGATCGGTCCGTGATTGGTCACGAGACCGGAGCGCTCGAACGCGTCCAGGATGAACTTCTTCACAGCGTATTCGTTGACCGGTTCGCCGCCCCGCAGCCTCCGCCCGGCCTCTTGAAAAGCAGCGCGCCGAATCTCGTCGACGAGCCGTCCTGCTTCATAGTGCGAGTCGCGCTGCTCCGCCGACCACGTCGCCTCGAACAGCTGTACCAGGTCGGCCGAGGAAACGATCTCGACACCTGATCCGCGGACCAGTTCGATCGTGCCCGCGTCAACCATCGACACATACGGCACGGCACACTCGGGCGAGTACTGCATCGCGACTCGCCGCAGCCCCCGCAGGATGTCGGCCAGACACTGCTGCTGCTCGGTCCATTGTGAGTACGACACGCGCTTGCCGGGCAAATCATCCAGCATCCGGAGCTCGATGCGATGCACCATCCCGACCGGCTCGCCCTCGGCGGGAATCAGGTAATACCACCGGCGCGTCGGCTGCAATGCGTCCGGCAATCCGAGGATTCGGTACGCGAGCGGATCCCTCCGATGGTGATCGAAGAACAGCCACCCGTCGAGCTTCTCCGCGCGCAACGCGTGCTGAATCGCCTCGAGCTGCATACTATGCCTTATCGTCCACCACTGGGCCGACGACTCGATCGTAAGCAAACATCAGAGCGGTAGCCGCGAATCCGACAGCCGCCACGATGGTCCACATCGTCATTGGGTCGACCGTGCGTCGGACATAATGCTCAACCAGCCAGGCTCCAAGCCGGCCGGCGATAACTGAACCAATCGCCACCGGAAGGAACGCAAACCCCATGAACGTACCGACCTGCTCACGCGGCGCAATGCGGCCGACATAGTCGTAAAACCTGGGAGCCTGCAGGGCCTCCCCGACCGCGAAGAAGAAAAGGCCGCCGACCGCACCCGTCACCGTCGGCATGAACGCGATAATCAGCCACGAGCAGCTCGCGATCAGGAATCCGAGCACCATCGCCGGCATCGCTCGCATCCGCTTCGCCAGCGCCGTCAGCGGAACGCTCAGCAGGATGATCGTCCACGCATCTACGGTTTCGAGAATTTCGAACCGCTTAAAGCCGAGGATCTCGTTCACGTAGAACGGGAATGAATAGAAGATCTGCCAGAACATCACCCAGAAGCCTGAAAAGACAACGAGAAACGCGATGAATTTCACGTTGCCGAAAACCAGAACCATGTCACGAAACACATGCGCGAAGGAGCGTTCACGTTCCGGCTCGTCGCCCGGCGCGACCGGCTCGCGGAAGAACAGCAGCGTGCCGGCCAGCATCAGCGCAGACGTAATGGCGGACATAACGAGGACATACTCGATCCCGAAAGCGCCCCGAACGCCCGTCGCAATAATAGGCCCGATCGCGCCTCCGAGATTCACGAGCGCATAGTAAATGGAAAACCCCAGAGCCCGGTAGTCCGGCCTTGCTGTGCGCTCCACGGTTCCGACGATGCACGGCTTGATCAGCGATCCGCCCGCCGCGGTCAGGATGAGCACTGTGGCGACGTACTGCGTCTTGCCGAGCGCGCGCATCAGCGACTGCCCCAGCTCCATTCCCGCGACGCCGATCAGAAAGTATCCGATCGTAAACAGCGCAAAACACGTGGCCAGTGTCCGCCGGAAACCGTATCGGTCGACAAAAACTCCGGCGATGATCGGGAGTGAGTAGAGCAGTCCGGAGAAGATGCCGACGAGCCACCCGACGGTCGCAAGTTCCAGACCGACCTTATCGGCGAGGTAAACGCTGAGGACCGCCTTCGAACCATAAAACGCAAGCCGTTCGAACAGCTCGAGCGTGTTTGCGACCCAGAACACGGGGCTGAAGCCGGTGCGCAGGCTCGCGAGCGTTCGCGGCGATTGCGTCGACAGGTCCATCGCCTGGTTTACTCAGCTTGTGGCTCGATCTGCCACGTAATATGCGCGCCAAGATTGGTCAACCCCGCGTGATCCTGAGCGCCTGTGACCGTAAACGATAGCACGTCATCGCGCCAGTCCTGGCTGCGGCCGTCGCTGTACTGTGTGGCCACGGTAAGCGTGTACTGCTGCCGCGTGAGGCTGCAGCGGAACGAAAAATCGGCAGTCACGATCTCCCCGGCGCGCATCTGCCTGAGGGGAACACCTTCGACACGCGTGTTCGTACCGTAAACCTCGATGCCGTACCGGTTGCGAATCAGAATGCCGATGACCGGCTCGCTCACCGCTTTGTGGAAGACCGCCTGCACGCGGACGTTAACCGCGGTGCCGCTCTCAATCGTGCTGACCGGACATCCGCGCTCGTCGAGCAGATCGGCGCTGGTGATTTCGCTCGCTCCATCGCCGTGCCCGGCGCGCGCATCGTATCTTGCTACGGCATCAGGCGCGCCTTCGTGAACCATTGCGATATAGCGATTCACGACGTCGCTCGGAGCCCCGCTTGCCGCCACCCGGCCGGCGTACATCAGCACAGCGCGGTGGCAAAGCCGTTTCACGATCCCGAGATCATGCGATACGAACAGAATGCTTACGCCGGAAGCCTTCAGCTCCTCGAGTTTCCGCACACATTTGTTGGAGAAAGCAGCGTCGCCCACCGCGAGAGCTTCATCGATCACCAGAAGATCCGGCTGGACATGAATTGCGGTCGCGAATGCGAGGCGCACGTACATGCCGCTCGAGTATTCCCTCACCGGGCGATCAATGAAGCTGCCGATCCCCGCGAACTCTTCAATACCCGGGAACACGCGCTCGGTCTCCTGACGCGACCTGCCCAGCAGCTCGCTGCTGAAGTAAACGTTCTCGCGTCCGGAAAACTCGGGATTAAACCCGGCGCCGAGTTCGAGCAGCGCGGCAATGCGGCCGCCCACCGATACCCGACCGGTCGTGGGAGCGAGTACGCCGGCGATGATCTGCAGCAGAGTGCTCTTGCCCGACCCGTTCGGGCCTACAATCCCGAACATCTCGCCTCGATCGACCGTGAAGCTGACGTCTCGCACGGCCCAGAAGTCTTCGTGCAGCTTCCGCCTTTGCAGCGTCAGCGCCTCGACAATTCGATTCGACGGCCGCTTGTAGAGTTTGTAGACTTTCGAGATCTTGTGAACGCGCAGCACCGTGCCCGCCGGCGCCGGCGGTCAACCCATTTTCCCACTTCGGCCGGAAACAAGATCGAGTGGAAGAGCGTATCCGATGAGGCAGAACTGATCGAGCGCGAACAGCACCACGGATTCGGCGCCTTCGCCGAGCGCCAGAGCAGCCTCTTTCCGCCAGGGTGCGATCGGGTCGCTGATGCCGACGAGATGGCTGCGTCGTGAGATCGGAAATCCGCGTCGCTGTCCGTACGTCATCGATTGATAACTGGCGTCCAGGTTGCGCGAATACGTATACGTGAAGTTCTCAGTCTTCAGACAATCCAGAGTGGCGGGCGTCCAGTCCTGGACAGGATAGTTAGCGGCGTCGTTGAGAGCCGTCTCGTTGACGTCAGGCGGATACAGGACCTCGAACCGGCACGTCGGAAATTCCGTCCGGACATGAGCGATCACGCTCGTGGTGAACTCTCCGATGAGACGCCGGAGCAATTGCAGCTCGTCCGGATACAGAGCGGGGTCTTCAGCATTGCCGGCTATGATGCCCATTTCGCGCCCGTACTGCTCCCGGAACCGCTGGCGCGCGTAATCGTCGTAGAATGGCATTCCCGGCGCCGTTTGTCTGGGGAAATACCACCACTGCACCTCGCCGAACTGCAGATACGGGCGTACTCCCGCCTCCGACTGCACGCGCGCCATGTCGCGATATACGTCCTTCCAGTACGCCGTGCTCGCCGGAGAGAAATTGGTCTGCAGCGCCGGAGTATTCAGGAGTGCGGGCGCGCCATCCGGATAACGTTGTGCGACGCCGGCCTGCGGCGATGTGTCGCCGTGCTGCAGCTCCATGCTGAACGCGGCGGTCACTTCGATGCCACGGTTCGCGAGCGCGCGAAAGTAGCTTCGAGACCAGTCGCGTGCGGCGCGATTCACGCGTGGCGAGCTCCTCAGATCCGTGTGCCATTCGCCATCAATGCCGCCGGAGAAAGTCGCAGCAGCAGGCTCGACGCGGAACTCGCCGGCGGCCGGCGTTCCCGTTACCCCGAGCCTGTTGCCCTCGGCTCCCATCGCGCGGGCGTAAATCGTCAGCGTATTCCCCTGTGCGATTGCGCGGATGCCCGTGTATCCGCGATTGATCTCGAGCGCGAACGCCAGCGCGATCGTTTCCGAGGTGTCGCCCGCGAGGTTCAGGTGTTGCAGCAGCGTAGGCGCGTCACCTGCCCTCGCGACGGTCAGTTCCGTCAGGCGGCTCATTTCCGGCGTGCCGGCAAACGTCAGCTGCACACTTGCATACTGGTGACCATCCCGCACCAGCTCGTAAAACCACAGCGCGCCGGTGTAATGGTTGGCCCTTCCACGAAAGCCGAGTGAATCCACCTGCCATGCCGTCCGCTCGGGCGCGAGTGCGATCGAGTGATCGGTATCCCAGTCGGTAGCGAGCGTGATCTTCTGCTGGGGTGTGTTGGCCGGCAGCGTGTCCGCTGGAATTGCGATTTCGATGAAATCGAAGTAAAGATACTCGCCCGCGGCGCCGGCATGTTCCACAGTGACCGTATGCTGCCCCGCCGCATAGTCTCCCATTGGAATACGTTGCAGCGTGTCCTCGCCCGGCAGCAGCAGCCGCGAAATCGGTCTCACAATTCCATCAACTGTCGTTCTTGCAGAGGCCCCGTTAAAACAACCACGCGTGCCCAGATACAATCTGTGCGCCTGTGGCGAATAATAGTTGACGGTGACTTTGCTCCCTGGCGTGGTAGCGTACCGGATACTCCCACCCGAGAAGTTACCTTTTCCCTGGGTCCAGTTGCCCGAGTACGTAACACCTGCATCATCATCCTCCATGCGGCGAGAGCCGGACCCTGCAACCTGGTAAGCGAGCCTGGTTCCGGTAACCTGCGACTCAGTGATCCGGACGTCGAATTCGCTGCGTTGATACCCGCCGGTTTGCAGTGACGCAGCGTACGTCCACCGGAGCTTTCGGACGTTATCCGCAGGCACCGGCGCTCCGGTCTCGTCGAGCAATGCGCCGAAGTTCAGGTCGATCCGCCATTCGTCGGGTGATGTGCCGCCGTGAAGGAGAGACCATTGCTTATCCCACGCCAGCGTCGAACCCGGCGTCACATGGCCGTAAACACCGATGCGATTGCCGTTTGCGCCCGTCGTGCTGGTAGTCACTGTCTGGCCGGCGCCGTAATAAGTCAGCCGAATTCGGCTGCCGATCGCTTCAGCATCCATGGTGTGCGAGTATGCCTGCACGCTCGCGGCAATTGCCGCCGCGATCGACGCGAGTGTGTCGTTCCAGTAAACCTGATGCGTATGGTGTTCCGAGAGCCATGTGAGCCCGATGTAGTCGCCCGCTGTGGGGACACCCACGATTTCGAATTCGGCGGATGCAGACCGGTATGTACCGGCAACGGGCGTGGCGTACTGCCGCAGTGGCACTTTATACACGCGTTCGACGCCACCCTGTGACGCCCATACGCGCAGAAACGGCCAGTCCACGGTCGGGTAGATGTCGCAATCGAGAGCCATGCAGTTCGTGCGCCGTTCGCGATAGCTCAGGCGCAGGCCGCTTAAATCCCCGTCCGGAAGGTTTCGAAACGACGGGTGCTCGAAAACATTGTCGCGATTCCATTCGATGACACACCAGTCAAACTGCTGTCTCCACGTGCCAGATACCGTAAACCGATCGCCTGCAGTCTCGCTCAGCGCCGCGATCGCGGATGGCCGCTCGAAGTAGCACTGCAGGTCACGATCCGGCCGCAGCTTCGTCAGCGTCTCTGGCATTGCTTATAGCCTCACAGTGACCGTGAGATCGCCGCCAGGAGTGCTGTCGGGGCTCTGCGAGACGGAGAGGATGTCGAGCCCCAGTTCGTCGCGTTCACGCAGCGCGGGAAGGCTGGTTCCGGATACGACATTCGAGATTCTCTCGCCGGCAGGAATCTCCAGATCGCAATACGGTTGCGTATTGACGGTGACTCGCACCCGCACGGGTCCGCCCGTTGATGCACGGCCCAGAGTCGCAAACACGTCACGCACAGATCGCGCTGCATCAATGGAAAGTGGAGGAACCGCTGCCGACTGAATCGCAAGAAAACCGTGAACCTGCAGCGTTAGCTGTCCCCCTGACAACGTTCGTAGCCCCTTGTCTGTTGTCGCAGTAAATGCGAACGCGGCCGTTTGACTGTTTCCGACGGAATTCGTCATGAATAACTCCGCAGCAACCACTCGGACATTCGGCAGCTCGATCGGATACGAGTAACCCCCGCTCGCAGGACTCCCGAAAAAACCGGCGACGAAGGGCAGGATAATCGTCTTTGAGCGGAGCTCGTGCAGACGCGTCGAAGCGACATGCCGAGCCGGCATGGTTCCAAACGTGCCGCGCTCGATAATGTAACTACCGCCTGCGCCTGCGCCAGTCACTCGCAGGATTTCGGCGTCCACAACGATCAGTGTTCCCTCGGGCCAGGCTGCCCCGTTCGCTGACATCTCGGTGGATGCAGCTTCAAGATCCCCCCTGAGCGTCGCGATTGCTCCCGACGCGATCTCATCGACGTACTGAAGTGTGAGTGTTCCCGCCCGAATACTCTTCGTATTCTGCAGGCTCTCGAAAGCAATGGCGCCGACCTCCACAATTCCACGACCCGGAGCACTCAGGCCGAAATACGGCACGCCGGAAACGTCGCTGTCCGCTTCGCCGGCTCCCACACCACCAATGGTCCACCGCGTGACCGGCGACAACTCCTCGGGGCTCTCCTTGTCCTGAACGCTCGCCGCCCGACCCGAGACCTGCACGACCGCGGCCTCTCGGTTCGGCACCTGAATGGTTGCGGGCGACGAATAAGCCAGAGCACCGAACTGCCAGCCTGCCTCACACACAGCAAACCTGCTCGTTGCATCCGGCACTATCGTCCACGCGGGTGCGACTGTCAGCGTAGTCGCGGTATTCGACGATGCCGTCCGCTCCTGCCCGCTTCCTGTACCGGATAAGATCCGGACCAGCTTGCCCCGAAACTCGTTTGCTGTAAGCGCCAGTGCGTTGTTTCCGATTGTGATCGCAGTGGCGATCTGAGCAGCGCACGCCGGCACCAGCTCCAGCCGCCAATAGAAGTTCGCGTGATGGTAATTCGCATCGGGAGGGCTGCCCCCTGATACAGCGCCTCCGGCATCAACATACTCCGGAGCGACGGGTACTCCGGCAGCAACGCGAGACAACTGCGCGGGAGTTTTTCCGCGGTACACGTTGAATGTCGATGTTCCCGCCCCGAACTGAAGTCCCTTCAGTCGAACAGTTCCTGTATCAGGGCCGGCAGGCATCTCCGCGCGGACTATGAACGACAACTCGCCCTCTTCGCCGTTGGCATTACAGCCGGACACGGCGTAATAATAGGTGCTTCCGACCTTCAATGTGCCGCCGCTGACCCCGATAGCAGGTGCCAGGCTTACGACCGGAACTCCGGGGCCGTTCACGCTCGGCCGCGCCGGCGCAAGAAAGCTCGCCTCGAGGGTGATCGAGTGTGTCCCGTCGGCGTTCGCGCTCGCAACTTCTCTGATGGTGAATTCAGAGCTTCCGTCTTCGCTTACAATGTCACCGGACAGCGGCCGTGGGACATCCGACCCGAACGGCGTCTCGCGGCGCCCGTTGGGTACCAAACCTGCCGGCACGGGTTCGTCCGAGTACCAGTCGTCGTCGTGCAGTTGCGCGGTGATAACTGTCGTCTCGTAATTCTGTCCTGGCGCGATCTTCAGCACGCGGAAGGGCTGACGCTCGAATCCATCCTTCAGCCACGTGAGAGTGATGATGTCGCCCGGGCCGATACCGATCGCTCGTAAACCAGTCTCGAACTGTACGTACGTGTTGCCACGGATCGTACGGTCGAGGTGCCGCCGAATCACCCGCCCCGC
>DASSSG010000211.1:0-6749 GCA_035708545.1 Bryobacteraceae bacterium
AAGTGAGCACGGCCTCGATTACCAGCTCCAGTAGCATAAGCGCTGCCTCCTTTCTGCTTCACTGGTGAAGGCCCGGGACCCTATCCCGGGCTTTCCCGTCTCGGAAGCTCCAGTGCTCCCTCACAGGAACGCGCTCTTCGCCTGATCGGCAGCAGGAGTCGCTGCGATGAAGCGGTGCGGTGCGTGGTATCAAACTCTCACGCCGAAGATCGTCGGAACCGCCCTACCGCTCGGCGCCCTTGCGTCGAATCTGAATTTCCAGCCTCTTGATCTTCTGATTCAGCGTGGACAGCGGGATACGCAGCGCCTCGGCCGCGTCCGTCTGGCTCCAGTTGGCCGCCTCCAGCGCCTCGATGATCTTTCGCCGTTCGTAATCGGCCACGATTTCAAACAAGGACGCATCCGCCGGCAGGCCACCGCTTTCATCGCGCCGGATCCGAAGTCCGCCGGCGTGCAGAATGTGCTCGGGCAGCACGTCGACCGGCACCACGCGATCGGTTGCGAGCACGACCGCCCGCTCCACAGCATTCTCGAGCTCGCGCACGTTGCCCGGCCAGTTGTGCTCCATCAGCACCTGCATGGCATCGGCGGCGAAGCGCAGCTCGGAACGGCCGCTCGGATCGAGGAACTTGCCGTTGTCCTCGCAGTATTTCTGGAAGAAATAATCGACAAGAAGCGGGATGTCGCTCTTGCGCTCGCGCAGTGGCGGCAAGCCAATATTGATGACGTTCAGACGGTAATAGAGGTCCTGGCGGAACCTGCCCTCCTGCACGAGCCGCGCGAGATCCTCATTCGTGGCAGCGATGATTCGCACGTCGACGCGGATCGTTTCGGTCGACCCCAGCGGCATGAACGCGCGCTCCTGAATGACTCTGAGAAGCTTCGCCTGCGTCTCCGCGCTGATCGTGCCGATCTCATCGAAGAAGATCGTACCGCCGCTCGCCACCTCGAAGTATCCCTTCTGCGTCGCGTACGCGCTCGTAAAAGCGCCCTTCACGTGCCCGAACAGCGTCGACTCGAGCAGATCGGGCGGCAGAGAGCCGCTGTTGACCGGAACGAACGGCCGCTCCGCGCGCTGCGAGTGCGAGTGAATGGCCTTCGCGATCACTTCCTTGCCGGTTCCCGTTTCGCCCGTCAGCAGAATCGTCGTGCGGCTCGGCGCCACCTGCGCGACCGTGTCCAGCACCGCCTGCATCTTCTCGCTCTTGCCGACGATGTTCGGAAAGCTGTAGCGCTCTTTCAGGGCGCGCTTGAGCTGCCGGTTCTCCCGCTCGAGATGCCCCTTCGCGATGAGCGTGCGAATGTCGACAAGCAGCTTCTCGTTGTCCCAGGGCTTGGCAAAATAGTCGCTCGCGCCGGCCTTCAGCGCCTTCACCGCGATTTCGATCGAACCGTACGCGGTCAGGAGAATGACCGGCGTTTCGTTGTCGCGCTGCCGGATTTCGTACAAAAGCTCCATGCCGGAGCGATCGGGCAGCATCAGATCGAGCAGTACGAGATCGTAGTTGGTGCGCTCGAGCGCGCTCGCGCCCTCACCGGCGCTCCCGACAGCCTCGACGGCGTACCCTTCCATATCGAGCAGCGTCTCGAGGCTCTCGCGGATGTCCGCCTCGTCGTCGATGACCAGGATGCGATGTTTTGCCGAGCCGGGAGCGGCGTCTTCCGCTGCTGAGACAGGGGCTGCGACGTCAGGCATTCACGGCCTGAGGCTTCCGCTCTAACGGAAACTCCAGATGGAACAGTGTACCAGCGCCCGGCTCGCTCTGAACGTCAATCGAGCCGCCGTGCTCCTGAACGATCCCATAGGTCACCGACAGGCCGAGACCCGTGCCTTTACGCGTCTGTTTCGTAGTGAAAAACGGATCGTAGATGCGCGCCAGATGCTCGGGTGCAATGCCCTGGCCGGTGTCGGAGACGTCTACGCGAACGGTCTCGCCCTCGGCCCAGCTCCGAATCGCGAGCGTACCTCCGGCTTCCATCGCGTCGCGCGCGTTGAGGGTCAGGTTAAGAAAGACCTGCTGCAGCTTGTTGGCGTTGCCCCGGATGACGGGCAGGTCGGGGGCGAGCTCGAGCCGCGCCGTCACGCCCGCCTTCTGTAGTTGATGGCCGACCAGTGAGATCGTGTCGCTGATCACCCGATTCAGATCGACATCGTCAATATCGCTCTTCGACGTTCGCGAGAAGTTAAGAAGCGAGTTGACGATCTCGCTTGCGCGGAAGGTCTGTTTGGCGATCTTCTCGAGCAGTCTGGATTTCGGATCGTCGTCCGTCACCTGCTTTGCGAGCATCTGCGCGTAAGTTGAGATTACGGCAAGCGGCGTGTTCACTTCATGCGCCACGCCCGCCGCCAGCATGCCGATCGAACTGAGCTTGTCCGCCTGCACCAGCCGCGCTTCCAGCTCCGATCGTTCCGTGATGTCGTCGAAGATGATCAGGCGGCCGATCTGCCGGAAATCTTTTGACACGAGCGGTGCGATGGCGATGTTCAGCGTCATCTCACGGTCAGCCTCGTGCAGCGGCCCGCCGTTGTTGCCGCTGCCGTTGCCCCCGGCGGCGGCGCGCTCTGCCTGCGCGATCAGGTTGCCGATCGGCCGGTAGGTGAACTTATAGATGTTATGGATGCCGGTCTCGCCGCGCACGGAATCGAACTTCTCCACCAGCTCCGGCGGGAACAGCTCGGCGAGCGATCTGCCCACCGCAATGCTCCGTGGGATACACGTCAGCATCTCCAGCTGCGTGTTCCAGCTGTCCACACGATCTTCCAGATCCGCGGCGAGAATCCCGACGTGGATCGATTCGACGATGTTCTCGCTGAATTCCTTGAGACGCTCGTACTCGCCAACCTTGCGTTGCAGCGAATGGTAGAGCCGGGCGTTCTCGATTGCGATACCCACGTATCCCGCAAGCGTCACCAGCAGCTCGAGATCGTCGCTCGACAGGAAGTCGCCTTCCTCGGTGCGGCTGATGCCAATGTAAGCGATGGTCCGGCCGCGGACGGTGCATGGCATGTAATACGTCAGATCGAGCTCGGCGATCGTGTGCCGCACGCGCGCCGGCATTTCCCGCGACACGATATCGAGCGCGTGCTTCGTCTGCTCGAAGAAGAGATGGCCGCGGGGTTCGGCCGGCAGGAAGCTCAGGTCGAGCCCTTCTTCATACAGCGGATCGCGGCGCCCATGCGACTTCTGCAGCTGAAACGTGCCGTTTTCACCGGCGATGAAGAATGCCACGTGCTGCACCGACAGCGTGCGGATCAGCCGGTCGGCTACGCTGTCCAGCATCTTGTCGAGGTCGGTCTCCGAGCTCAGCTCGCGAGCGAACTCGATCAGCGTGCGCCGGTAATCGTAGCGGTCCTTGTAGAACACGTACCGGTCGAGAGTCTCCTGAATCCAGTTGCGGATCGGCTGGAAAATGAACGCCGCGATCAGGATCATCACGAACGCGGCGCCCGGGCCGAGATCCTCGAAACGGCCAAGGCCGAAGAAGACACCGTAGAACACGCCGAGCACGGCGAGTGTGGCCAGCGTGTACGCGTAGCCCTGCTGGAAGATGACGTCGACGTCCATGAGGCGGTAGCGAACGATCGCGTACGCCCAGGTCAGCGGGATCAGCGGAAGCGAGAACACCGCCAGCTTCATATACCAGGCGTTGACCACGCCCAGCATGTACGGCACCGCGTGCAGGATGGTGAACGGAAGGATGCCGAGCACGGCGCCATTGCGCAGCCACTTGATCTGCTGGCGAACGATCGGATCCTCGGAACGCCGGTACTGCCGGTTCAGGAAGTACGCGCCCAGCAGATAGAGCGCGCTGATGTAGCCCATTTGCAGCCGGTCGAGTATCCAGCGCAGCTCGATGGGGCTGATATCCATCACGAGGATCCCCTGCGCAACCAGCACCATCACGGCAAGCAGCACGCTTCCGGGCACGTAGAGCAGCAGCGTGCGGCCACGGCCCCGCATCCACGGGCGTACGACCGGGAAGCTCAGGCAGAAGTGCAGGAAGATCGCCGGGGCAAAGAAGCCTGCGGCCACGTTGCCCCAGTACATGATTTTGTCGAAATTGTTGAGCTTGCCCGTGTAGTGAAACGTGGACAGGACAAAGCTGGCCATGCACAGGATCAGGAAGTGCAGCGACTTTGGGGCGTTGCCGCGGCGCAGGTAAACGAAAAGGCCGATGATGAGATATGCGGCGCCGACCAGGTACTGGTAGGTGACCGACCAGTCCACTTCGCGAACCGCGAGGATCAGGGTCGGGCGGAAGTCGCGACCCTGCCGCTCCACGTGGTAGCGCGCATTGCCATAGATGCCGATGCCGACCAGAATCTCCGGTACGTCCGTAGCGCTCTCGACCGGAACGTTATGGATGGCGAGCAATCTGTCGCCCGCTTTGATTCCGCGCTTGTCGGCGGGGCTGTCCGGCGTGACATCGAGAGCGATAACGCGGTTGCTGCCGTCGGCCTGGCTGCGATCAACCCACGTTACGCCGTCCTGAGGCAGGCGGAAGCGCTTGCTCTCCTGGAAGTTCTGCTGGAAGTTGATGAACGCGGCGACAACAGCCGCCACGGTGAGCACCACCAGCAGGGCGTTAGCGAACTGGCTCTTGAGCTCCTTCACCTTGCGACACTACAGCGCCGTTCTGTCAGCACGCTGCCTTCCAGAGAAATGACCCGGTCTTGATGACAAGAATACACCCTTTTTCAGCAACTTACAAGCGGGACTCCGGACCGCGCTTCGGAATTCGGGAGAACGGCACTATGCCGAAGTGTAGACGGATGTGGAGCAGGGTCCAGCCCCGCCCGGGAAATTCGCTGTCAGTCTGACTGCACGGATCGTCTCGGCCGTGATCCGAGAGCGATGGTTCGCCGGTACCGAATGCTTCCGGGACCGATGTGAATGTGCGGCGCGGTCGCGCTGCCGCTCAAAGCCGTCCGGAAACCGTAGTAGGGGACGCGCATCGTCTCGAGGAACCGGCGCAGCCACATGCCTTCCGGCTGGTCCGGATGGATCGCCACATCGACTCGGCCGGTGTGATCGAAGCCCAGTGCGCGGTGGAGGGCCGTGTCTCCTTCCGCGCTGATGGGCAGCGGACGTCGGAACTGTCGCAGGAAGGCGATCTCGATCGTCCGCAGAACAGCTGGTGTGAACGGGCGTGAGCCGGCATAGCGCTCCGTGCCTGTGCGGCCGCGACGGCGCGCCGACCGCTCGACTTCGGCGCGGGCCGCCCTCACGGTCTCGTTGAGCACGGTCGAGCGGCTGAGCGCCAGATAGCCGACGTCAATACGGCGCTGCATCTCCTTAAAGGCGTCCTTCAGCGTATCCGGCGACGCCTTGCCCTGCTCGACCAGCGGTCTCAGCGCTGCGATCCGCGCCTCCTGCCGCCGCATGCGGCGTTGCGAAGCTTCCATCATCTGTTTCGCCTGCTCTTCCACGAGCTCCTGGAAACTCGGGGAGCGAAAAATGTCGTCAGCCGAGATGGAGACGTAAAGCGTCTCGCGCAGGAGCGCTTCATCCTTCCGGTCGGCTTCGTCGCTGAGGTCGAGGGAAGCTTCCTGGGAGCTTGCGGCACGCGCCAGCAGAAACAGCACGCAGGTGCAGGCGGGAATGCTCCAGCGTCGCACCCTCGTTATTTTAACCCGGCTGGGCCGAGCGGCTGGCGCGGGCCGCGGCCAGGATCGGAACTCCCGCGCTGGAACTTCGTCTAAGGCTCAAATGACACGCCGGACTTTGCTCATGATGGCGCAGGCGATGCGAGCCGCACCGAAAGCTCAGGGCGTTCCCTGGACGCAGTGGGGTGGCCCGCATCGTAACTTTCAGACGGAGTCCACCGGCATTAAAGAGCACTGGCCGGCCCGCGGACCGAGGGTAGTTTGGAAACGGGTGCTCGGTGAAGGCTACTCGTCCCCATCGGTCGAAGCAGGCGTGCTCTACACCATGTACGGCAAGCCTCGCGAAGAAATCGTTGTCGCCGCCAGCACGGACACCGGGCAGACGCTGTGGGAGCACTCGAATCCCGTCCAGTTTCAAACGGACTACGGCGAGGTCGGCAACGGTCCCTACGCGACCCCTCTCATCGTCGGCGACCGCCTGTATACGACCGGCGCCGCGGGACGGTTGCAGTGCCTTGACAGGAGAACGGGCAAGCTGATCTGGGCCCAGGAGCTGTGGCAGGAGCACCGGGGAACGCGGCTGATGTACGGCTACGCCTCGAGTCCGATTGCGTTTCGCGCTACCGTCATCGTTCCGGTCGGCGGCCGCGGGAGTTCCGTGATGGCCTTCCGCCAGGTCGACGGCAGGATTGCCTGGGCAAAGAACGAATTCCCGAACGCGTATTCCTCGCCGCTGCTGATCGATGTCGATGGGCTGCAACAGCTCGCGGTACCCATGGACGGCGCCGTGATCGCCGTGAATCCGCACAACGGCGATCTGCAGTGGCAGGTTCCCTTCCGCGCTCAGTATGGAATCGCGGTTTCCTCGCCAGTCTGGGGGCCTGGCAATCTGTTGTTCGTTTCCGCCGAGTATGGCGCCGGGACGAAGGTGATCGAGCTGAAGCGAACCGGGAACCAGACCACGGCTGCCGAGTTGTGGACCTCAAATCGCCTGCGCCTCCATCACGGGAATGCCATGCGCCTCGGCGACACTATCTACTTCTCGAGCGGCGGAAAAGGCAGCCCGGCCATTCTCAGCGCGGTCGACGTCCGGACTGGAAAGATCCACTGGCAGGAGCGCGGCATCTCAAAGGCGACCTTT
>DASSSG010000212.1:0-2791 GCA_035708545.1 Bryobacteraceae bacterium
TGACTGCGGAGCCGCCGTCAGCCGGTCTGTCGTCCGTGCCGTGCAGGATCAGGACAGGCACACTCAACTGAGTTGCACGCACATGAAGCCGGGAGTGTACGGAGTTCAGCACGAGCCACTGCACATCTGCTCCGGATAAAACATAGTGAAGACTCGCTCCGGCGCCGCGCGAATGCCCCAGAAGGCCGACGCGATCCGGTCGCACGTCGGGCAACTTGCGAACGATTTCGAAAAGTGTGGCTACGATGGTCCGGGCTTCCGGGCTGTCCCCACTCGGCATCGGAGGTGCTTCGGGGCAGTCGATCGGAGTCATTAACCGCATGCCGGCTCCGGTTCCGCCCGAGAACCAGCAAACGGCAACCGCCATTACGCCGCCGCGCGCGAGTTCCTGCGCCAGTTGTACCTATTCACGTGCAAATCCATGGCTGCCGTGGAGCAGCCAGGTATGTCATGCCCGGAAACGCGCGCGAGGGCAGCTTTGCACGGTTCGGCGTCAAGTGCTCTTAACGAACAATGGGTCCGAACGGGCTCTATTGGGGGCCGGGCGAGATGTACGAGGACTCCGCGCCCAGCAGATCACGTTCGGGATGTTCCGAGGTCCGTGTTGAACCCATGCCGGGATATTGCCGTTTCTGCGGTGGGCCGAGCGGATGCGGCAGGGGTATAGAAGCGACGGGAGGGCTTTGCGGGTCCGCGGTCGTCGAAACGCGCACGCAGACACATACCTTGCGCTTCTGCCTATGCTCATGTTATGTGTAGAAGTTTGAGGTCTCATGCCGCCGCCGCCCAAATCCGATCTGCCGCAAGGCACACTCGACCTCCTGATTCTCAAAATCTGCGCGCTCGGCCCGGTCCACGGCTACGCGATCGCGCAACGGCTGCAGCAGGTTTCCCGTGATGTCGTGCAGGTCCCGCAGGGTTCGTTGTATCCCGCACTTCACCGTCTCGAGAACCGGGGGCTTCTCGCCGCCGAATGGAAACCAACTGACACCGGCCGCGAGGCGAAGTTCTACCGGCTGACGCGAAAAGGCAAAGCGCATCTGGAAGTGGAGACCGCGAGCTGGCGCCGGCTCGCCGCGGCAGTCGCGCTCATTCTCCGGCTCGAGGAAGGGGCGGCGCAATGAACTGGTTTGCACGTCTGTGGCGGCGTCGCGATCTCGAGCGACGCCTCGACCAGGAGCTTCGTTTTCATATGCAGGAGCGCATGGAGGAGCTCCTGCGCGGCGGCGCCGAGGAGCGCGACGCACGCCGGCAGGCTCGGCTCGAGTTCGGAGGTCTCGAGCAGGCCAAAGAACAGTGCCGCGATGCGCGAGGTACTCGCTGGGCCGAAAGTCTGCTTCAGGATCTGCGATACGCCGCGCGAACGCTCCTCAAGGCGCGGGCGGTGGCGCCGATCGCGGTTGCGGCAATGGCTCTGGGCATCGGCGCGACCACAGTGATCTTCAGCGCCGTTTACGCAGTGCTGCTCAGTCCCCTGCCGTGGCCCGAGGCGGATCGTCTGGTCGCACTCCATCAGCGAATTCCGAGCGAGCCGCGAGTGAGGTTCTCGCCTCGCGAGTTCCTCGCCTGGACGAACGGCACGCGAGCATTTTCATCGCTGGGGGCATACGCCGGAAACGCATTTACCCTGACCGGACGCGGAGAGCCCCTCGCGCTGTACGGCACGCTCGCCACGCCTTCGCTTTTTGAGGCGCTCGGGGTGCGCGCGGCTTTCGGCCGCACATTTCAGCCGCGCGAAGGCGCCGCGGGCCACGAGCATGTACTGATTCTGAGCGACGCCTTATGGCGTGACCGATTCAACGCCGATCCGAACATCATCGGCCAAAGCGCAACCCTGAGCGGCGAGAGCTACACCATCGTCGGCGTGATGCCGCCGGGATTTTCCTTTCCGAGCCGCCGCTATTCGCTCTGGATACCCGCCGCGCTCGAGTCCGGGATCTTCCGAAAGTTCCCGGACGCGCATCTGCTCAGCGTCGCCGGCCGTCTCGCATCCGGAGTGAGCTTTGCTCAGCTTCAGTCGGAGATCGACCTGCTCAGTCGCCGTGCTTTCGATCAGGACGCAGGCACGCAGCGCCGCGTGTGGTTCCAGCCGCTGGCCGAGCTGTCTCGCAGCGAGGTGCGGCGGCCGCTGATCACTCTCTTGAGCGCAGTTGCATTCGTGTTGCTGATCGCATGCGCCAATGTCGCAGGCCTGCTGCTGGCACGCAGCACCGGCCGGCGCGGAGAACTCGCGGTGCGCATCGCGCTCGGCGCACCGCGCCGTCGGTTGATTCAGCAACTGCTGATTGAAGCGTGCCTGATTGCGGCCGCCGGGGGTCTGCTCGGCTCAGTTCTCGCGGGATGGGGCGTTACAGTGCTGCGCAAAATGGGCGCGGCGACCCTGCCCGGAGTTGAAACTGCGCGCGTCAACCTGCCCGTGCTGCTGTTTGCCGCGGCGATCTCGGTGCTCACCGGTCTGGTATTTGGCGTGGTGCCGTCGGTGATCGCTTCGCGCCGGGCCGCGCACGAGCGCCTGCGAAGCGGGCCGCGCGGCACACGTGACCGCACCGCAACGTGGGCGCAGAGCGCGCTCGTGTCCGCTGAGATCGCGTTGTGCGTGGTGCTGCTCACCGGAGCGGGGCTGATGATCCACAGCTTCGTTCGGCTCGCCTCTGTCGATCCCGGCTTTCGCGCCCAGAACGTGCTCACCGCGTCCGTCGTCGCCACCGAGGCAAGCTATCGGGATGCCAATCAGGTTCTGCGCTTGTACAACAGCGTTCTTGACGGGTTGCGCGCGATCCCCGGAGCAAGC
>DASSSG010000213.1:0-24361 GCA_035708545.1 Bryobacteraceae bacterium
ACCGCGCGGCCAAAGGATTCACCGTCATCCAGGCGTACGTTTTGCGCGGGCTAATGATCCGCAATGTGTACGGCGACCCGACCGTGATCGATCGCGATCCCACGCGGTTGAACGAACCGTTCTTCAGGAATGTCGATTGGATCGTCAGCCGCGCAAACGAACTCGGACTGACTATGGCAATGGTCGTGAGCTACGGCGAGCACGTGAACGGAAAGCTGGAGAAGGTATTCGATCAATCGAACGCCTACACATACGGGAAACTGCTGGGCACCCGCTATAAGAACAATGCTGTGATCTGGCTGCTCGGCGGAGACCGCAATCCGCAACAGGAGGCGGATGTCTGGTCGGCAATGGCGCGCGGGTTGAAGGACGGCAGCGGCAACACGCAACTGGTCTCCTATCACGGCCCGGGACCCCGCACGGACGCGCAGGGTCCCACCGGATACTCTTCGTCTTTTTGGTTTCACGAGAAGGATTGGCTGGACTTCAACATGATTCAGTCGGGACATCGATGGGCCGTCAAGAACTACAACTTCATCCGCCACGACTACGAGATGAAGCCTCCGAAGCCCACCATCGACATGGAAGCTCGCTACGAAAACCATCCTGATGGTCCGAATCCCCGGCGCATGGACGCACACCAGGAACGCGAGGCGGCTTACTGGGCAATGCTCGCGGGCGCCGCCGGACACGGCTACGGCTGCAACGACATATGGCAGTTCTACAACCCGGAGCGATTGCCTCCCCCCGACGATAATTCGTTTCCCTTCGAACGCCTTCGGGGCACCACACATTGGAAGAAGGCGATGGACTTCGAGGGCGCTTTTTCCATGGGCGTGATGCGCAGGCTGTTTGAATCGCGCCCATGGTACAGACTCGTTCCGGACCAGTCCATCATTACTTCGGGACAGGGTGAAGACGAGGATCACGTTCAGGCGGCGCGGGCCGCCGACGGTAGTTTCCTGCTCGCTTACCTGACCTTCGGAAATCCGGTCACGGTTGATTTGACGAAGCTCAGCGGCCGCTCGCTCCGGGCGCACTGGTTCGATCCGCGAACCGGTTCTTTGCAGTCGATCGGCCAGTTTGCAAACGCCGGCTCCAGGCAATTTAAACCGCCTACCCAGGGACCAGCTGCCGACTGGGTTCTCGTAGTGGAGGATGCCGCGAAAAAGTTCGCGAAGCCGTAAGCGGACAGCCAACCCAACTCTTTGCGCGGCGGTAGGCAAACGGTCTTCGCTGGTCACTTGGCGGAAACCGGACTCGAAGTGGCTTGGCCGCAGAACCCCGTCTGGTAGCTCATCTCGGACAGCGATAGTGATCATCGATCGGCAGGAATGTCCGCTCGGGCATCGTGGCTGGAATGTCCGCTGAAGCTGCGCATTAAACAACTGCTAATGGTCTTGCAACGGTGTTCGTGAAAAGCCGGGATGCTCCGGGAAACAGAGCATGACACAAAAATCAATCAGGCGGGCTTTCGGGATATGTCGGGAAAGCCTGTCAAGTACCTTGAGAACGAAACGGAGCACGTCGTCATTTTCAGCGCGAAGACAGGGCCATAACCCAGTGGTAGAAATGCCAGCTTCTCAGGCTGGCTCCGAGTCCGTCCCTCCCGGCCAATATCCTTCTTCTCCTTTATCGATATCTTCCGAACGGCGAATCGTACTTGGTGTCCACGTTTGGCGAAAAATGCACACGATGCCATGCCATAGTGGGCTCCGCTCCAAGACCCCACCGGGAGGGCAACTCGCCCTGGCGGCAGGCAAGCAGCAGATTATAGCTAAGATCAATCTGTGCTCCGGGGTGGGAACTATTTCCGCGCGGACACGTGTGCCTGGCAGTTCCTCAACGTCAACCGCTTCGTGTATCGTATAGAAACCGGTCAGGGTGGTGCTGGATACCGCCCTGATCTACGCAATGTGGCAGCACGCACCGTTCGCGAATCTCTGTGTGGGAGACACGGAGGTGCATCTGTGGCTGGTGCCGCTGGCCACTTCATCGGAAACCCTCGCCCTCGCGAGCGCGTTGTTATCGCTCGAGGAGACGGCTCGCGCGCGGCGGTTCCACCTCGAGAAGGACCGGGCCGCGTGTATTGCCAGCCGCGCCGTTCTGCGCACGCTGATCGCCCAATACACCGGGATGCCTCCACGTGCAATCGTCTTTGAATACGCGTCGACCGGGAAACCACGACTCGCCGGCGGCCACGATCTGCACTTCAATGTCGCCCATTCCGGCGCTCTGGCCCTGTACGGATTTGCGCGTCACTACGAACTGGGAGTCGATATCGAATACGTGCGTGAAACGCCCGACCTGGCGGCGATAGCGGACCGGTTTCTCAATGCCGGCGAACGCGGTGATCTCGCAAGCATCTCCGGTCCAGCCAAAACACGGGCATTCTATGATTGCTGGACGCGGAAGGAAGCCCTGCTGAAGGCGACCGGGGCCGGCATCTCCGCCGGGCTCGACACCTTTCGTGTCTCCCTTCTGCCGTTTGAGCCGGCGCGGGTGCTCGCCGGAGACGGCGAATTCGCGCCGGACAGGTGGTCGCTGGTTGATGCGGTGCTCGGCGGCAATTACCGAGGTGCGCTGGCCATTCGCGGATCGGGATGGCATGTGCGGGCGTGCGCCTGTCGTGACGCGGCGCTCTGCTTGACGCGGGGTATCGCTGAGGATGAGCAGTGAAGGACCGCAACCGTCGCTGCGTGTCCGCGTACCACGAAACGGCAGTCCAGATTGGGGAGACTATCCTCGACTCCGGAGGAAACGCGTTCGACGCATTCGTCGCCTCAACCGCCGCGACTTACGTCCTCGGAGAAGGTACTACGAGTCTGGCAGGCTGCTTGGGAGCGCTCACGTACAATGCGCGTACGCGGACGGTGGAGTATCTGGACGCGGATTTCAATGAACCCAAAACCCGAAAACGCTGGTGGCGCCGAAGCTCGCCGCCGGGCAACACCGTTCCCGTTCCCGGAGCGGTCGCGGGCCTCGAAGCGCTTTCGAGGAAGTACGGGCGGTTCAGCTTCGCCGACGCGCTCGCTCCCGCAATCGCGCTGGCGCGCACCGGGTTTCACATCACCAAGTATTACGCTTCAGTGATCAGCGCGCGCTCACCAGTGCTCCAGCGTAGTGAATACGGCCGCCGGACGTTCTTTCCGGAGGAACGTCCGCTGCGCGAGGGCGATGTCCTCCGCCAGCCCGACGTCGCTGACTTTCTGACTAATATTGCGCGCTACGGCGCGGAGTACATGTACAACGGCCCGTGGGGCCGGCAGTTCGTCGAAACAGTTCGGGAGCGCGGCGGATTGATAAAAAACGATGATCTGGCCGCATACACCGTCGAATGGCGGCAGCCGTGGACGATATCGTACCGGGAGCACGAGGTGTATGCCTGCTCCGGCTTCACCTTCGGGGGCCTCTGGACGCTCGTGGCGCTAAAGACGCTGGAGAATATAGCTCCCCCATTTCCGGAGCACTTCTCAACTGCGCCCCAGATGCTGGAAGTCCTGCTCCGGCTTGCTCGCCAGGTTGATTCGGAAGCGTGGCTGTTCAACTACAAACAGCTCGCGAACCGCGAATACGTTCAATCGCGCCTTGCTCCTGAGTACGTCGCCAACATCTGGAGCAGGGTGCAGGCAAGCGGATGCGGAAATTCCACCCGGTCGGGAACCGCGCACAGCTACCACGTCATCGCCATCGACCACGAAGGGAACGCGGTTACCGGGACAAACACGATCGAATCGGCTCCGTGGGCTGATGGGATCTTCGTGCAGGGCATCCCACTGTCGAATGCGCTGAAAATCCCGTACGGGACCCGTCCGGGAAAGCGGCGGCTCAATCTGCTGTCAATGCACCTGGTCCTGCGTGACGGCGCATTGCGTTTCGCTATCGGCGCATTCGCGAGTTCGTTGATCGAAGCGTCTCTCCAGTTCCTCGTAAACCTGATCGATTATCGGCTCAGCCCGGCAGAAGCTGCTCGTCTTCCACGCTTCGGCACCATTCCATTTGAACTGAACTCCGACGGCGACATCGTCTGGTGCGACACGTCGCGGAACTGGCTCGACAAGCGAGTGAACCCCGAGGTCGTGACCACGCTCGAGAGCCGCGGTCTGTTATTTCACCAGGAGCATATCGATACGGGACTGGGCAACATCGTCGTGGTCAACGAGGATGGCACCTTGCAGTCCGCGACCACTCCCGTTCAGCAGTCCGAACCCACACGCGCCAACGTGTCGGAGAACTATTGATCTTCGTAAAATAGGGTGACAGATTGGACAGTGCTGTGCGAATATGTGGGTATGAGCCCCCGCGCGGCGCAGAAGAGGGATTTCGATAAATTAGAGCGGCGGCGGATGGCCGCGGCTAGGTTGCTCAACCGAGGAATCAGCCAGGCAGAAGTCGCGAGGCGAGTGAAAGTAAGTCGCGAAAGCGTTCGCCGTTGGTCGAATCAGATCCGTCAGCATGGTTCCGCCGCGGCCTTGAAGAAGGCCGGCCGAGCAGGCCGAAAGCCGGGGTTAACCGCGGCCGACTTGCGGAAACTCGAAGCAATCCTGCGCGCGGGACCGGAGAAAACCGGATTCACCAACGGACTGTGGACGCTCGATCGCATCGGCGAGGTCATCCGGAACGAGTTTCGGATCGATTATCACGCCGGCCATGTTTGGTGGATCCTGCGCCGGAAGCTCGGCTGGAGTTGTCAGCGGCCGGTCGGGCGAGCTCGCGAGCGAAACGAGGCAGCGATCCGCCAGTGGAAGGAAGAAACCTGGCCCGCGCTTAAAAAAAAGCCCGGAAAGAGGGCCGGATCATCGTCTTCGTAGACGAGAGCGGCGTCAGTCAGCGTCCGCATCGGGTGCGTACGTGGTCGAAACGGGGCGTGACGCCGATTCTGCAGCACCAGTTCAATTGGGACAATCTGTCGGTTGCCGCCGGAATCACGCTGTGGCAGTTCTACTTCCGGATGTACGACGGAACCATGGGCAAGGAGGACGTCCTCGATTTCGTCCGCCATCTCAACAAACAGATCACGCAGCCCATTCTGCTGATCTGGGATCGTCTTCCCGGACACCGCAGCCGACTGGTCCAGGACTATCTCGCCAGCTTGCACGGCAAGATCGAGGCGTTCTATCTGCCCGCTTACGCTCCTGAGTTGCATCCGGCCGAGTACATCTGGGCCCACCTGAAACAGCATGAACTGGCTAACTTCTGTCCACGCGACCTCTGGAGCCTGTCAGCTGAAGCGCGCTCGGCACTCACCTCCATGCAGCGTCGTCACACGATTGTTACCGCCTGCTGGAAACAGGCTTCTTTGTTCTAACTTGTCACTGTATTATCCGAACCTCAATAGATTTTACCGGCGCAATCGCGGGGAATCGCCAGACTGAGGTACTGGTCTCCGTCACGGGCCATGATCCTGAGCTGCACCATGCGATCAAGCCAGGTCCTGAGTTCCGCGCCGCCAGGACCGTTGCGCTCGCAGGCGTCGCTATTCAGTGTTTCAATCGAAACGAATGCAGGATTTTCGTGACCGTTGCGCAGCATCCGCTCGATCGCGACCACCGGGCGCGTCTGGTCGCAGAACTCGTAGACTCGCTTCTCCCAGCCTTGCAACTGTGTAGACCGCTGGACCGGATCAGGGCGCATATCGCGGATCATCAGGAGATCCTCGCTCAGCGCATCTGACACCAGGGACGCGCCGCCAGCGTGGGCCTCGCGCCAGGCGGCAACCCGGTTTTCGATCGGACCTATATAGGCAGACGTGTCCACAGTGTCGGCGTAGTCGTAATCGAAGAAATAAGCGATGTCGGACAAATCCGACTCGGGCAGGGGATACAGATATTTGTAGATTTCCATGGGGCGGACTTTCACCATCCCCAGCGAGGCGGGATCCTGAAAGTACGGACTGAAGCGGTCCAGGCGGATCCTGCCGGTGCCCTCCGGCGGCGGCAGGTGCGCCAGGCACTCCAGCAGCGGCATCATCTCTTCGTAATCGCGAGCGCTTTCGCCGGGAAACCCGTACAGGAAATTCCAGGTCGGCCGCACGCCGAATTGCCGGCACCACTTGAGCAGCTGCACGTTTTGCAGGGGCGAAACGCCTTTACGCATCAGGTTGAGAATGTGTTGATGGAGACTCTCGATGCCGGGCTGAATCCATGTGATGCCGGCATCCGCGAGCAGACGGACCTGTTCCTTTGTCAGATTCGCCTTCACCTCATAGAAGAAGGTCAGATCCAGCTTTCGGCGCTTCAGCTCGGGCAGAAGATCGCGGAAGTACTGCATGTCAATGATGTTGTCTACTGTCGCGATCTCATGCAGCGGGTAATGCGAAACCAGATGATCGAGTTCGGCCAGTACCCGGTCCTTGCTCTTCGCACGATAATGCATCGTCTCCCGGTTCAGGCCGCAAAATGTGCAGTGATGTTTGGCGCCCCACCAGCAGCCGCGCGAGGTTTCCATCTGGAGCTTGAGCGGAATTTCCCAGGGAATCGAGCTGTGCTCAAGCTGCAGGAAGTAATCATGGAATTCCGGAAAGGACAGCGCATCCAGATCCTCGACGGCCCGCGGTGGTGCCGCGAAGACGCTGCCGTTTCCGTTACGGTAAATCAACCCGGGAATATCGTCCACCGGCCGGCGATGAAGGATGCGGTCCACAAACTCCGGAAAACTTTGGTCCGACTCGCCGGAGAACACGTAGTCCAGAAACGGGAAGCAGCGGTGCAGTCCGAGGCCCATGCGGTCCTCGCAATTGGCTCCGCCCATGACGGTTGTCTTGGCCGGGTACCACTGTTTCACCGCGCAGGCCAGAGCGAGCGACGGCAGATTCTGCTCGAACGTGGACGTGAAGCCCACGATTGAATACCGATCCCATGCCGTGGACGCGAGGCAGTAGTCCAGGAACGGTTCCACGAACCGCCGCAGCCACACCACGGAATTCAGAACCTCCGGCTCGACAAACCGCTCGCCGCGCAGATAGCGAATGTAGGCGTTGCCGTCCGGTATCTGACCGCGAAACATATGGTCAGCGAATACCCATTCGCCGATGAAAAGGGTGTGGCTCATATATTCGCTGACCCATTCGTAATACGGCGCGCCGACCCAGTCCGCGAACTCGATATTGAAGTTCCGGATGTCGCATGGGATTCCGCGCCGGCGTACCGCGGACTGCAGGTTGCCGATTCCGATCGGAGGGCGATCCACGCCGGCGAACGGCATGTTGATCAGCAGGACGCCACCACTCATGACACAACCTCCAAAACTGCAGGTCGGAGCCGCTCAGCCGGACAGCGCCTCCAGCCTGACCTGGATTTTCTCGAGGCGGTTGATGGTAGGCTGCACACTCGGCAGCAATCGTTCGAGCTCAGCCCGATAAGAATCGAACGCGCGCTCGCTGGCTCCGGCAACGCGGGTCGCGGTTGAAACGTCAGACTTGCCGAATCGACGCACATAGGCCTGAATTTCCTGGCCCTGCGCTATCAGTCGGATATCTTCCTGCACAGAATCAGCAAGCTGCTTACCTTTCTCCAGCAGATCCCGCACATACTGCCTGCACTCGGGAAGGCAGGCTTCCCGTTCGTGCTCGTCGATGGTTTCGAGATAACGCAAATAAGCCTCGATGTCAGTCGGCATCCGTTCGAGAAATTGCAGCACCGCGGAGTGCTCTCCAAGCGCATGCGTGTATTTGGACAGCAGCGGTCCTTTAATCGAGGAATCGGCGTGAATATTCGCCGGCGCGGACACCGCACCTGACGACATCGACGCGAAGTAATCTGAGTAACCCTGAAGATACGCGCACCATATCCGTTCCTCCGGAGACTGCGACGAACCGATCATTGCTTCATCTCCTGCGCATCATCCTGAAGCAACCGTCTCAGCAGGACGTCCACGTCCGCATCGGAAAGCTGATTCAGATCCGGGGTCTGTTCTGTGATGTGAGGAATCGACCCCGCAGGGCTGGCGCCTTGAGACGTGTGCTCGTCGATTGCCCTGGCGAGTGCGTCTAGTCTCGGGTTTTCGAACAAAGTGCGGAGAGGTAAGTCGACTCGGAACACGTCACGTATGCGAGAAACGACCTGCGTTGCCAGTAGCGAGTGGCCTCCGAGCTCGAAGAAGTTGTCATTGGCACCGATCGTTTGAAGCTTGAGAACGCCGGCCCAGATTCCCGCCAGATTCACCTCTGTGGCTGTGCTCACCGGCACGGGCGGAGCGCCGTCGACCGCACGATTTGTGCCGGGACGGGGAAGCGCTCTGCGATCCAGTTTCCCGCTCGCTGTGAGTGGAAACGTGTCCAGCTGCACGATTGCGGAGGGAACCATATACTCCGGCAGCTTCTCCGCCACGAATATGCGAAGCTCGGCCGGGGATGCGGCGGCACCCTCGTGCATCAGCACGTACGCGACCAGCCGCTGGGCTCCGGGCGCATCTTCAAGCACCGTGCATACTGCCTGGCGCACGGAGGGGTGGTGAGTCAGGGCCGTCTCCACTTCGCCCAACTCGATCCGGTACCCGCGTAGTTTAACCTGAGTATCGATCCGGCCCAGGAACTCAATGTTCCCATCCGGGAGATACCGTGCCCTGTCGCCGGTCTTGTACAAACGCGCGCCGGGAGACTCGCTGAAGGGATCGGAGGTAAATCGCTCGGCTGTAAGTTCTGGCTGATTTCTGTAGCCGCGGGCCACACAGTCTCCGCCGATGTGCAACTCGCCTGGAACACCGACGGGTGCCGGACTGCCGAAGCGGTCGAGGATATAAAGCCGAGCGTTGGCGATGGGACGGCCGACAGGTGGCACGCCCGGCCACTGACGGGGTGCTCCCGTCAAACGGAATTCGCTGACGACGTGTGCTTCCGTCGGCCCGTATTGATTCGACAGCACGCACCCGTCGAGTCTCTCGAACCAGAGAACGATCTCCGGCGTAACCAGCAACTGCTCGCCGGCAGTGATGACCTCGCGCAAAGCCGTCGGGACGATCCCGCTGCCCGCTCCCAGCTCGGCCAGCTGGCGCAGCGCTACGAATGGAAGGAACAGGCGCTCAACGCCTGAGTCCGCGATCAGGCGGAGGAGTTCCCTGGCATCCCGCCGCTGCTCCTCGGAGACAAGGACGAGAGTGCCCCCGGAACAGAGGCAAGTGAAGATCTCCTGGAATGAGACGTCGAAGCTCAGCGGCGAAAACTGGAGTGTGCGCGCGGGCGCGGCGAGGGCCGTTGTCCGAAGCTGCCAGGTGATCAGATTGACCAGTGCCCGGTGCGGCATTTCAACGCCTTTTGGCACTCCTGTCGAACCCGACGTGTACATTACGTATGCCAGGCTGTTGGAGTCGGCGCCGCTTTCCACGTCTTCGGCGGATTCGCGGGCAATCTCCGGCCAGTCGCGATCCAGACAGACCACCCGCGCCTCGGACGCCGGCAGCCGCTTCGTCAGCTCTTCCTGCGTCAGCAGAACGGTAGCGCGAGAATCAGAAAGCATGAACGCGAGCCGCTCATTTGGATACGCCGCATCGAGGGGCACGTACGCCGCGCGCGCCTTGAGGATGCCGAGCAGGCCCACAATGGCCTCAAACGAGCGTTCCGCACACAGCGCGACCAAAGGCCCCGGCCCGGCGCCCAGCCTGTGCAGATAACGCGCCACCTGGTTTGCCCGCCGGCTGAGTTCCCGATACGTCAACTCCCGGCCGCCGAACCGCAATGCCACGGCATTCGGTGTGCGCTCGACCTGTGCTTCAAACAACTGCTCTACAGTACTGGTTCGCGGATACTCGGCGGCAGTCGTATTCCAGTCCATCAGAACCTGCCGCCGTTCCAATTCCGTCAGCAGCGGCAGTTCCGAGATGCGCCGGTCCGGATGCTCGACTATGGCTTCAAGCAGTGTCTGGAAGTGACCGACCATGCGCGCGATGGTGGCTCGATCAAAAAGATCGGTGCTGTACTCGATTGACCCCTCGATCGCTCCGGAGCCCTCGAACAGATGGAAACCGAGATCCACAATCGATGTGCCTTTGGCTACATCGAACGATCCCGGTTCGGGCGCCGGGCGGCCGGCGCAGGCGTCTGCTCCCGTTCCTGTGCTGAACACCTGGAACAGAACCTGAAACAACGGATTCCGGCTCAGGTTGCGTTCCGGCTGAAGCTCCTGAACCAGCCTCTCGAACGGCAGGTCCTGATGAGCATAGGCTCCAAGTGCGACTTCGCGGACGCGCTGCAGCGCATCACGGAAGGTCCGGTTGCCCGACAGATTGACTCGCATCACCAACGTATTCACGAAAAATCCGATCAGGCCTTCGATCTCGCGGCGGGTGCGATTTGCCATCGGCGAACCGACTACGATGTCGTTCTGACCTGAATACCGGTGCAGCAGGATCTGAAATGCGGTGAGGAGCGTGATGAAGAGGGTCGTACCTTCCCGGCGGGCTAGTGCTCGCACCGCGTCGGACAGCCGTTCCGGCAAGCGGATGTTAAGGTGGCTGCCGACGTAGCGTTCAACCGGCGGGCGCGGTCTGTCGGTCGGAAGCTCCAGGACCGGCAAGCCGTCCAGTTGCCGCTTCCAATACCGGAGCTGCTCCTCCAATACCTCACCTTGCAGCCTCTGCCGCTGCCAGACGGCGAAGTCGGCGTACTGGATTGGCAGCTCGGGCAGAGGCGAAGGCTTTCCCTCCGCGAAAGCGGCGTAAAGCGCCATCAGCTCGCGGAAGAGCACACCCATGGACCAGCCGTCCGCAACGATGTGGTGAATGGTCAGAAGGAACAGGTGATCGTCGTCGCTAAGCCGTACGACACCGGCCCGCACCAGAGGGCCCTTGGCCAGGTCGAACGGCTGAATGGCTTGCGTGGTCGCCAGGCGCAGCGCTTCCTCATCTCGCCCGCCGGGCGGAAGATGCGTGAGGTCGGTCACGCTCAGCGGTATCGCGAGTGCGGGCGCGATAATCTGTACCGGCTCGCCGTTCACCGTTCCGAAGGTCGTGCGCAGGGCTTCGTGGCGGCGCACAATTTCGTTGAGACTGCGTTCGAGCGCACGAACATTGAGCCACGCTTTCCAGTGAAATGCGTTGTCGACGTTGTAGAACGCGCTCCCGCCCGCGAGCTGGTCCAGAAACCAAAGGCGCTCCTGAGCAAACGACAGCGGCGGCGCGGTCGAGGGCTCACGGCGCGGGATCGGCGCGAGCGCCGAGTCCCGGCCCTCCTGCTTCAGCAGCCTTGAGAGCAGATCGCGCTTGCCCTGAGGCAGGGCCGCGATCCGTTGCGCGGCCGCCGTGCGGATCTTCGTGTTGGGGGTCATTTCGGTTTGCTAAGCCGCAGAATGCGATAGCTCAGAACGCCGGATTGCATGTCGCGATAAACCTGCGAGCCGGGCATGCTGAGGAACTCGCCAACCACTTCGAACCGGTTCCGGTCTCCACCGAATGCCTGGAAACGGGCGGGCGAAGACTCGTCACACGCCAGGAGCACGTTATGCGTGATGTCCCGGTCCACTTCCACCTGGAGCCCTGTAGCGCGCAGCCAAACGAACCACCTGGCGGAGAAATCGGCCGGCATGCAGTCGCTGTACAGAAACTTGCCGCCGGGCTTCAGCAGCCGGAAGACTTCCTTATAAAAAGCCTCGACGTCCAGGTAGTGATTTGAGGATTCCAGGTTGGTCACAACGTCGAAGTACCCGCTGCGGAACGGCAGTTGCTCGGCGTCGGCCTGTACGAACGATACGTTCGCATACTTGTGCGTCCGCTGGCAGTACGCGATCGGCCCGAAGGACAGATCAGCTCCGACGAAGCTTCGTGGCTTGAAGTATTCCTCTGCGACGAAGACGACGGCGCCGCGGCCGCAACCGACATCCAGTATGTTCAGCCCGTCGATCGGGCAATCGCCGATGAGTTCAAGCACCAGACGGACGGCGTTCTTGCCGAGCAACCGTTCGGGTAATCGGACCACCGAGTACTCCGGGCTGCCGTCCGGCACATAACCCAGATTCATGAAACACGCGTATCGTCCGACGGGCGTCGAATCGAGTTGCCGGCTGGCGGTGTCATAGAGGCGCTGGGTGACCGCGCGCAATTCGGCTGGAGAACGCGGATCTCCGAATTCGAGGGGCTCGGGCGCCTCGGCGGCCACCGGCGAAGCCGACCGGCGCGCCACCAGCCGCTCGAAGCACTCGCGTTTCTCGGGAGTGAGTTTAGCCAGGCGCGACAATACATCGTGCGACATCATCCCTGTGACTCCTGATGTTTCGCGAGTAACGCTTTGACTTCGCTCTCAGGAAGCCCCTCCACGAAATCGAGCAGCTCTGCGATCCTGCTCTCTTCCTCCGGCGCGGCCGCGGTCTCAATCGCAGCAGCGACCGCCGCGACCGTCGGGGCCTGAAAGAGCTGATGTACCGGTAAGTCCACGCCGAACTTCTCACGGAATCGCGAAATCATCTGGATGGCAAGAAGGGAGTGGCCGCCGAGATCGAAAAAGTTATCGTGAATGCCGACGGGCTCGATGCCGAGCAGATCCTGCCATACTTCAGCGACCACCCGTTCACGATCGTCGCGAGGAGCAAAGTACTCGTTGACTAATGTGGGCCGCGGATGCCGAGGAACGCCGGCGGGTGGTTTCGCGTCGAGGGTGTACTCGCTCGGCTCCGCCCACAGCCACTGGTTCATGCGGGCATCGGGATCTCCGGTGGCCACGACCACTTGCCCCGGCAGGTGCTCCAGAACGCGTCGAAAAGCCGCGACCGCTTCGTCCGCCGAGAGCTCATCAGAGTCCCCGGAGCGACGAGCACTGTGGGGAAACACCCACTCGTCCCAGTTCACGCTTGTCCACGGCGCCGTGCCGGCAGAGTTGTGGCGAGCCGCGAAGGCATCCAGGAAGTTGTTCGCTGCCGAATACGCTGCAAATCCGGCTCCCACCTGAAACGACGCGAACGAGGAGAGCAGAACGCAGAAGTCGACTCCCGGTTCGAGAAGCGCCTCGAGGATCATCGCTCCCCGCGCCTTCGAGCCGAAGTGTTCCTCACAGCTGTCTCGGCTGAGCTGCGTCAATGGGACGAACGCTTCGGGCGAGATCTGTCCAGCCGCATGGATCACGCCGTGCAGTTCGCCAAAACGCTCATAGATCGCGGCCAGCGCCGCCCCCATCTG
This sequence comes from Bryobacteraceae bacterium, assembly GCA_035708545.1. GTDB lineage: Bacteria > Acidobacteriota > Terriglobia > Bryobacterales > Bryobacteraceae > DASSSG01. The sequence continues at coordinate 13,099 of DASSSG010000213.1, forward strand.
GTCTGCGTCGGAGACGTCGGCGGTCAACACTAACACCGTCCCGCCGAGCTGCTCGATCTGCAGCAGCCGCCGGATCTTGCTGCTGACGTCGTCCTCGCCATGCAGTGCGAGCCAGGGCTCCCATTCATGCCGCTCGGGAAATGCCGAGCGGCCACTCAGGACAACCCTGGCTTGCACGGAACGCGCAAGCTCCTCGGCAAGGGCGAGTCCGATCTGTCCCAACCCGCCGGTGATCCAATATACGCCGTTCAGCCGCAGTGTCCTGGGTCTCTCGGCCGGGGCAGCAAGCGGGAGCTGCTCGAAACCCTGGACGAGGCGGGTTTCGCCGCGGTATGCGACCACCGTGTCCCGTTCCGCTGAGGTCAACTCCGCAATGATACTGTTGGCCACGCCGTCGTCCAGGGCGACGTCGATGCTGCAACACCGGATTGCAGGATATTCGTACGCCGCCACGCGGCAGACCCCCAGCAGAGTCGCTTTGCCGGGATGCAGCCGCTCGTCTTCGAGCAGTGCGTGGAGATGGTTTGACACGATTCCGACCTGAATGTGATTCAGGAGATTTTGTCTTTCGAGCGCCTGTACCAGAGCAACCACACTGTAGAAGCCGAACTCCTGGCACTCGTCAAAGGACGTCTCCTCGGCGGCCACAGTCCAGAGATGTGCGACAACGTCGGGCAGGCGGTCAGTGATCCGAAGTTCGTCGAGCAGGCTCTCATAATCTTTGCGGTCGGCGGGGCGCACGGCAAAGGCTTCGCTGCCCAGGCGGGCGTACTCGGTGCCAGGCATCACGACGATATTGGTGTGTCCCAGTTGCTCGAGTTGTCTGACCATAGCCGGCCCGACCCCGCAAGCATCGGCGAGGATCAGCCAACGCAGCGGCCGGCCGGCATTGTCGAGACGGTCGTTTGCGAGTGGGGAGACCTGCCATGAGGGTATGTAGAGCCAATCGGCCACATCCCGCCCGGGGCCGACTTCGGCCGCATCCGCCTCTGCGGCTTGCTCCGGCACGCCGATCCAATAGGTCTGCCGTTCGTACGGATATGTCGGCAGCTCGATCCGTCGGCGAGGCTCGCGGGAATGAACGGCCGGCCAGTCAGGCGTGATGCCATTCAGCCACAGTCGGCCAAGCGCTTCGAACAATACTGCGGATTCCGCCTGTCTGTCTTGTGCCCCCGGCATGGACGTGAGCACTGTCTGACCTGACCAACTGTCCTGCTGCTGCCGCAAGAGCATGCCGAGTGTGCGTCCGGGTCCGACTTCAAGGAACACGCGCTCGCTATCCGTCAGCAGTTCGCGCAGTCCATCGGAGAAACGGACCGTTTGGCGAACGTGCCATCCCCAGTAGCTCGGGTCGCGCGCCTCATCGGGCGTGATCCATGTGCCCGTGACATTCGAAATATACGGGATCTGCGGTGCGTTGAGACTGATGTTCTGCACCCGTTCGGTGAATTGCCAGACGATCGGCTCCATCATCGCAGAGTGGAACGCGTGCGATGTGTGCAGCCGCTTTGCCGCGATGCCCGCAGCAGCGAGCTGCCCGGCTGCCGCATCGATCGCGCCTGCAGGCCCGGAGAGCACAATCAGCGAGGGCGCGTTCACGGCCGCCACACTGATGCCGTTCGTGAGCAACGGCTGCGCTTCCGCCTCCGAGAGCGATACCGCCAGCATCGCCCCTGTGGGCATAGTGTCCATCAGCCGCCCGCGCGCCGCCACGAGGGCCACAGCGTCCTCAATGGAGAGCACGCCCGCCAGACACGCGGCCACCCACTCACCAATGCTGTGGCCTGTCATCGCCGCCGGATAGATTCCCCACGACATCCACAGCGCGGCCAACGCGTACTCGATCGTAAATAGTGCCGGTTGTGCAATGGCTGTGCGCTGAAGCCTCTCATCCCACAGCTGCGGCGGGGCAGCGGAGGACGAACCGGCGTCGGCGGGGTACAGCAGTTCGCGCAGGTCCACGCGCAAATGCGGACGGAACAAGTCGGCGCAGGCATCGAGAGCTTCCTGGAAGGTGGGTTCAGTCCCGTAAAGCTCCTGGCCCATACCGATGTATTGCGTGCCCTGGCCCGGAAAGAGGAACACGACGGGACGGTTCTTCGCATCGGTTACCGCGGTGAAAACGCGCTGGGGATCGCGCTGCTCCAGAGCTGTGACCGCATCCATGGGATCGAATGACGAGCAAACCACAGCGCGGCGGTGGGCGAAGGGCTTCCGGCCCACCTGGGTCGTGTACGCAACATCGGGGATCGAGATGTCCTCGTGCCGGGCCAGGTGAGCGGCGAGATTATCCGTCGCGTTCTCGAGCGCTTGCTCGCCTCGGGCGGAGAGCAGGATCAGCTGCGAAGCGCGGGTAACCGCCGGCGCCTCTGCCGGAGGCGCCTCTTCCAGGATCACATGTGCGTTCGTTCCACCGACGCCGAATGCGCTTACGCCTGCGCGTCGCGGTCGGCCGTCAGACTGCCACTTCTTCAACGCGCTATTCACATAGAACGGGCTTTTATCGAAATCGATCTTCGGATTCGGCTTTGTGAAGTTCAGGCTCGCCGGCAGCAGCTTATGTTCGAGTGACAGCACCGTCTTGATCAGGCCCGTAACGCCGGCCGCTGCGTCCAGATGCCCGACGTTGCTCTTCACCGAACCGATCGCGCAGAAGCCCCGCTCAGGCGTGCTGGCGCGGAACACTTCGGTGAGGGCGGTGATCTCGATTGGATCGCCAAGCGGTGTAGCCGTACCGTGTGTCTCGACGTAGCTGATGGTGGCCGGATCGACGCCGGCCATAGCCTGCGCCATTGCGATCACCTGCGCCTGCCCTTCGACACTCGGGGCCGTGTAACCGACCTTGCCCGAGCCGTCATTGTTGACAGCCACGCCGCGGATGATTGCGCGGATGTTGTCGTTATCGCCCAGCGCATCGGAAAGCCGCTTCAGCAGAACCAGGCCGACACCGTTGCCGCCCCAGAAACCCTGCGCGGAGGCATCGAACGGACGGCAATGGCCATCGGGGGAAACGATACCGCCAGGCTGGTAGTAATAGCCTTTGCGCTGTGGGACGTGAATGGCGGCGCCGCCCGCGAGCGCCATATCGCACTGGTAGCTCCACAGGCTGTGACACGCCATCGCCACGGCCACCAGGGAAGTTGAGCAGGCCGTCTGCACCACGACGCTCGGGCCCCTGAGGTTCAACTTGTATGACACCCGGGTCGCAAGGTGATCCTTGTCATTCGCCACCATCAACTGGAATTCATCGACGAGTCCCAGCCGGTCTCCGGCGAACAGGAGGTTATAGAGATAGCTGCTGGCCGCGGTGCCGGCGAAAACACCGATAAGGCCCGGATACGACTCTGGGTTGTATCCGGCGTTCTCTATGCATTCCGAGGCGCATTCCAGGAAGATCCGGTGTTGCGGGTCGGTGATCTCGGCCTCGCGCGCGCTGAAGCCGAAGAATGAGGCGTCAAACCGGTCGACTCCGTCGAGAATGCCGCCCGCGTTGACATAGTTCGGATCAGCGATGATCGCGGGATCGACGCCCGCGGCCTCCATCTCCTCGGGGGAGAAGCGCGAGGAGCATTCCACACCCCGCCGGAGGCTGTCCCAGAACTGCTCCACGTTGCGAGCGCGGGGAAACCGCCCGCTCATGCCGATGATCGCAATGCTCTCGACTGCTGAATCCTGTTTGCCGTTATCCATGATGAGCCGACCTCGCCTGTAGCTGCTTTCTGACCCGGACGATGGCTTCCCGCTGTTTCGCCGCGCGCTCCGTGAAGTCCGCCGCCGGCACGCCCTCTTCCTGAGCAGTCAGGAACTTCGCGAGGGAGCCAACGGTCGGATAGCGGAACAAATCGATGATCGAGAACTCCGCCGCGATCACGTCACGCAGCCTGACGTGGAGGCGGTAGAGCATCATCGAATGGCCGCCGAGATCGAAGAAGTTATCATCGACGCCGACGGCGGGCATTCCGAGTACTTCCCGCCACACGCCGGCGATCTTCCTCTCCAACTCATTTCGAGGCGCGCCGGACGCCCCGTCGGCCCGCGACCTGGCCTGATCGGGCAGGGGGAGGGCGCGCCGATCCACTTTCCCATTCGGTGTGAGGGGCAGCGAGTTCAGCAATACGACTGCGGCTGGAACCATGTATTCGGGAAGGCGGCTCCTCAGGTAGTCCTTGAGCGCCGGTGTGAGTTTTTCGACGAGCTGCGCCTGGAGCGGATTGTTGGTCCAGGCGCTCCAGTTCGGCGCGGCGGAGCGCGCCGGAACAGCGGCGGCGGGCGATAAAGCCTCCGTGTGCCGCCTGAACAGCACGTCGTACTCAGGGCCGGCGCCATGGCCGGACCAACTGATCGAGACGTGGCAGTCCAACTCCTTCTCGAGCGCCCAGAAGTCGTGCGGGTCTACGCCGTCTCGTTTGAGTTTGTTCAGGCTCCGTTTTATCTCGCCGACGGTGAGCGGGCAATCGTCCGACCACAGCAGGTCGGCCGCGCGCACGTCTGTCTCGACACGTGCGTTGGGCACTCGCGTTATGGCGAGCGCATCGAGACCGCACTCGCGCACCAGGTCGCGCACGGTCGTGAGGCTTCGCACCTCTGCCCAGTCGAGCGACGGCGGCTCGGGAGCGCCGGCGGCGGGCCCCGCGGTCAGGACGCAGTCATAACGGTACCGCGTGAGCTCGTTATGAAACCGGCCGCGTTTCAACTGCACTTCGATGCCGCCGACGCGTGAGATTCGCTGGCCCAGGGCAAGAAACAGTGCCGGATCGACAAGCAGCTCTTCTTCGCTGTGCAGCCGCCGTTCGATGCGTTGCCGCAACTCCCTGGCGAGCATTCCGTCCGGGGCCCGGTGCAGTTCCACCGCGGTTCGGAATGCCTTCAGCAGCGGCAGGCCGCGGATATCTCCAACGAAGACGTACCCGCCGTCGCGGGTTGTCTCGACGGCTCCTTCGAGCACCCGCAGGAGGTATTCGGCGTCGGAGAAGTATTGCACGACCGAGTTCAGCACAACGACGTCAAACGCGCGCCGTGAGATCAATTCGAAATCGTCCGCCGTGCGTTCGAGGAGCGTCACGTTGGTGAGTCCCCGAGGCGCCAACTGACGTCGCACATGGTCGAGCGACACCCGGGAGAAATCGGTGCCCACGTATTCGTCACAGTGCGGCGCGATACGAAACAGCAGCAATCCGGTCCCACATCCGATCTCCAGAACCCTGCGGGGCCGTAATTGCAGGATGCGTTGCGAGGCGTGCTCGACCTGCTCGCGCATCTCCGCCTCCGGAATCGGCAGGCCGGTGTAACTGCTGTTCCAGCCGGCAATGTGAAAAGCGCCGTCGTGGGGCGGAGCGGCTTCGCTCATCGTCTGGTCGAAGACCTTGCGCCACTGCGCGACCTGGTCGGACGATGCGAGCCCCTCCATCGCGCCCGCACCGCGCGCATCCGGCACAACATAGGCGACAACCCGCTTTTCGCCGTACGCCTCCTCACGTGCCACGATTACCGCCTCTCTAACGGCGGGATGCTGGCGCAAATTCGATTCGATCTCACCGAGTTCGATGCGGAACCCGCGGATCTTGACCTGGTCATCCGTGCGGCCAAGGAATTCGAGATTGCCATCGGCGCGCCAGCGCACGAGGTCGCCGGTTCGGTACAGGCGTGCGCCTTCGCGCGGGTCGAACGGATGCGGAATGAACTTCTCGGCCGTCAGTTCCGGGCGATTCAGGTAACCGCGCGCAAGACCGTCCCCGCTGATATGCAGTTCGCCCGGCACTCCGATCGGCACTGGCTGGAGATGCGCGTCGAGCACGTAAACTCGTTTGTTCGAGATCGGCCGCCCGAGCGGCGGCTCGCCCGCAGAGCCGCCGGCCAGGAGCGGTGCGCAGGTCGTAACCACCGTATCCTCGGTCGGACCGTAATGGTTGAACACGGAGAACGGCAATCCGCTGCGCGGCCAGTGCTGCAAACGGTCGCCTCCGGTAAGCAGGCCGCGGAGGCGCACTCCGCCGGTCCAGGACAGCTCGAGGACTGCCTCGGCGAGCGGCGTCGGCAGGAAGCAAAGTGTGATTCGCTCCGCCGTCAGCCATCTCACCAGCCCCGGCGGCGAAGCCAGCGTCGCTTCGCCGGGAATGTGGAGACTGGCGCCGCGCGCCAGATACGGCCAGATCTCCCACACGGACGCGTCGAAGGCGGGACTCGCGATCAGCGTGGCGCGGTCCTCGTGCGTGACGCTATAGGCCCGGTGGTGCCACGCGACAAGGTTGAGCAAACCGCCGTGCTCGATCTCCACTCCGCGCGGCGTGCCGGTGGAGCCGGACGTATAGATGACATACGCACGGCTGGAGGTTGACAGCGCAGAATCACACTCACTGTCAGCCAGAGCCGGCCCGTCCGCCGGTGCCTCATCCAGGCAGACACGCTCGAAGCCGCCCTCAGGCAGCTTGTCCAGGAACCTTCGTACCGTCAGTACAACCGGGGTCTTTGTGTCGGCGAGCATGAACGCCAGCCGCTCACGCGGATACGCCGGGTCGAGTGGTACGTATGCGGCTCCTGCCTTGAGCACGCCTAAGACGGCGATTACAAGTTCAAGCGACCGCTCCAGACACACCGCGACCAGCGAATCGCCTCCGACGCCACGATCGAGGAGATGGCGTGCGATCTGGCCGGCGCGCCGGTTCAACTCGGAATACGTGAGACTGCGGTCCTGCTGGACCACGGCAATCGCCGACGGATCGCGACGTGCCTGATCGGCCACGAGCTGATGGACACAGCGGTCGCGGCTGTACGCTCGTGCGGTCGCGTTCCACTCGTCGAGCAACCGTGCCTGCTCGGAAACACTCAGCAGCGGCAGCTCCGACAGCCTGCGATCGGGGTGTGCGGCAATCGCCGCGATCAGCACGTGAAAATTCGCGGCGAGGCGGGCAATCGTGTCATCCTCAAAAAGGTCGGTGCTGTATTCGAACTGACCGTTCAGGCCTCCCGGAGTCTCAAGCAAATCGAACCGCAGGTCGAACTTCGCGGTTCCCAGTTCCACCTGGGGCGCGGGCGGCAGCTCCTCAGCCGGTTCGGCGCCCGTCGATGGCGGCCCACTTAGCAGCTGGAACGTTACCTGGAATAGCGGATTTCTGCTGACGTCGCGCTCCGGCCGCAATTCCTCCACCAGTTTTTCGAACGGCACATCCTGGTGTGCGTATGCCGCCAGTGCGACCTGCTTTGCTCGCCGAAGCGCCTCTCGAAACGTTGGATCGCCAGACACGTCGATGCGCATCACCAGTGTGTTGACGAAGAACCCGATCAGCCCCTCGAGTTCCTCGCGATTGCGATTCGCTATGGGTGCGCCGATGACAATGTCGTCCTGCCCCGTGTAGCGATGCAGCAGCTCCGCGAACGCAGCCAGAAGCGTGATGAACAGGGTAGTGCCCTCGCGCTGCGTCAGCGCCGTCAGCCGGCCCAGCTCAGGATCGCGAATCTCGATCTCCCGGCGAGCGCCGCGGAAGCTCGGCACCGCCGGCCGCTGACGATCAGCGGGCAACTGCAGCACGGGCAGATTCGCGAGTTGCCTTTTCCAGTAGCTCAGTTGCTCGTCGAGGACCTCACCGCTGAGCCATTCCCGTTGCCACACTGCGAAATCGGCGTACTGAATCGGCAGTTCCGGAAGAGGCGAAGCCTGGCCCATCGCGAACGCACCATAGAGCGCGGTCAGCTCGCAGAAGAACACGTCCATCGACCAGCCGTCGCAAACGATGTGGTGCATCGTGAGCATGAATACGAACTCCTGCTCCGAACATCTGACGAGTGCGACACGGACCAGCGGATCGCGTGAGAGATCGAAAGGGGCGTATGTCTGTTCGAGTGCAAGGCGCGCTATCTCGGCTTCCCTCTCCTCGCGCGGCATCTCCGTGAGGTCGATGAGTGGCATCGACAGGCGGAGAGAGGGCGCGATGACCTGCCGGGGCTCGCCGTCGATAATGCGGAATGTGGTGCGTAACGCCTCGTGGCGTCGCACGATCTCGTTCAGGCTTCGCTCCAGCACTGCGGGATCGAGCGCAGCTTCCACTCGGAACGTGCTGGTTTCGTTGTATGATGACGAGCCCGGCATCAACTGATCGAGAAACCACAGCCGTTGCTGGGCAAATGAGAGCGGCGCAGGCCCTGGCTGTGTACGCCGCGGAATAGAATTCGACTGGCGTCCCTCGCCGCGCAACCTCTTTTCGAGCAAGGCACGCTTCACCGCCGAAAGCTCCGGCCTGGCTGGAGTCGCCTGTTCTGACTTGCTTCCGCCCACGGCGCTCATAACTTCATCGTGCTCCTTGCAGCAGATTTTGGGCGTGCTCCTCGCTCAGGCCGCCGATCTCCTTCAATAACGCGTCTTCAATCACTTCAGCCAGACCGGCGATCGTCGGCGACTGGAAGATGTGCTGCAGCGGCAGCTCGACCTGGAAGACCTTGCGCACGCGCGACATGAGCTGCGTCGCCATGAGCGAGTGACCGCCGAGCTCGGTGAAGAAGTTATTGTGTATTCCGACCTGTTTGAGTCCCAGCAACTCACACCAGATGCTGGCCAGCTGCTCCTCAGCCGCGGTACGCGGACCGACGAACCGCTCTTCTGGATCGGACCAGTTCCGGTCTGGACCGGGCAGACTCCGCCGATCCACTTTGCCGTTCGGAGTTCTGGGCAAGGCGTTCAGGACGAGAAAAGCCGCGGGCGCCATGTGAGCGGGAAGCCGCTCGCCAAGGTAGCTGGCCAGCATCGGCCCGAGGTCCTGGGCTTTTTGCCCGGCCAGAGGATTGTTCGCATACGCCGTCCACGGTTTTGACGCGGGCTTTGGCCGGGCCGGAAAATCGGCGACGCGCGGGCCGTCCGATGCGGAGCTTAAAAACAACGCGTTGAAGTCCGCCTCGGACGCCGAATACGCCCAACCGACCAGAACATCCCTGCCCAGCCCACGTCCGAGCGCCCAGAATGCCTCCGGCTCGACACCACGTCCGGCCAGTGTGGATACCGCCTCCTTCAACTCGGCGGCTGTCGAAGGCCCGTATGGATCGGCCAGCAACTCCAAAGCCCCCACGGCGGCCGAAAGCCGCGCATTGGGGACGCCGGTCACCAGAACATCGCCTGTGGCAGCATCCGTCAGCGCTTCCCCCAAAGCGGCGGCGCTGCCGAGGCGAGCCCATTCGAGGACCTGCACTTCGCTGGCACGGGCAGGCGAATGGCCGATGCGAAGCGCGACATCGTACCGGAATATCGTGAGCTCGTTGTGATATTGTCCGCGCTTGAGCTGCTGCTCGACAGCTCCGATCCGCGGATTGCTCGCCGCAAATGCGGTGAAGAAAGCGGGATCGAGCAGCAGTTCCCGTTCCTGCGCCATGCGCTGTTCTACTCTCTGCCGCAGATGCGACAGCGGAAGAGAGCCCGGCACCCGGTCGAGCTCTAACGAGGTAAGAAACGCCTTTGCCAGCGGCAGAGCGCGGACATCTCCCACAAAGACAGTTCCGCCGTCCGACAGCACCTGCACCGCGCCGTTGAGAACGCGCAGCAGGTATTCCACGCTCGGGAAATACTGCACGACCGAGTTCACAATGACGAGGTCAAACGCACCTTCCTCGAGTCCCTCGAAGTTCTCGGCGGAGCGCTCGAGCAATTCCACCTGCGCCAGAAGGAGGCGGTCTGCCTCGCGGCGCACGTGCGCCAGCGCGGCTGCCGAGAAGTCCGTTGCCACATATCGCGAGCAGTACGACGCGATGCGGAAAAGCAAAAGCCCCGTGCCGCAGCCGATTTCCAGTACCCGGCGGGGATGGAGCCGAAGGATCCGTTCCACCGTTCGGTCGACTTGCTCCTGCATCTCCGCAGTCGGGATAGGCAGCCCGGTGTAGCTGCTGTTCCAGCCGATGGTATTGAACGTCGGATCCGGCTGCGGATTCGGTTGAAGGTAGATGTCATCGTACAATTCCCGCCAGCGGGCGACCTGCTCGGCACCCGGCGCATCCTCCTGCGCAAAGAGCGCGCGGTAAAACGGATTCGCTCTGAAGGGTGCGCGTTCGTAGTACGAGCAGTAGTCGAATGCAATCTCTTCCCCGCTTTTCCGCACGAGTGCGCCACGCATTCGGTAATCCGGCGTCCAGCCGTTGTCGCTGGGTGCGGCGGCAAAGACTGCGCGGATCGAATCACCTTCCTCGACGGGCACACCGGGGTAGAAAACGGGGAAGAACACGGGGAGCCATGTGTATTCGCGGCTAAGCACGTCGATCAGCTCCTCACGGTCGGGCCACAGGTTCAGCCAGAGCAGGAATCCATCGAGTCGTGAAGCCTTGTTGATGGTCAGGCTGATGTCGCGTTCGTATGCCGGCGTGATGTGCGCGGTGAAATCCAGTTCCTCGGCCACAGCGGAGTTCGACAGGATATGCGAGTGCGGCAGATTCTTCACACACACTCTCACGTCGAATGGATGTCCGACCTTTTCGAAGATCTTCTGCGTGTAGTGAGACGTCATGTCGCCGAACTTCGGACGGCCTGCAAGCGCGTCGGGCAGCGAGACGGCGGCGATCTTTGTTTCGCTTCGCCAGGGGATCATAACGCCCCCCGGCTTCAGAAAGCGCCACGCATTGTTGAGCAGCGGAACGACGCCCTCGGAAGACGCGATAGTGCCGATCAGCTCGGACACGCATACGTCGACTTTTTCGGGAAGCTCAACTTCGAGAGAGTCGCCGTGGATGAGCGTAACCCTGTCTTCGAGCCCCAGGCTGCGGATCAGCGTGCGCGCCCCTTCGAACGAGTCATCGAGCATCTCGATTGCATACACGCGTTCAGCGCCGGCTTCGGCACAGATGCGCGCCAGAATCGCGTCCCTTCCCGTGCCGATATCGACGACAGTCTTGCCCCGGACCACGCGCTCAATGGCGGCTCGGTAGGCCGCGATGCGCGGTTCATCGTGCGTCATAGCGTAGTAGAGCAGCTCATCGTATATGAAGTACTCGCCCACCGAGGGCCACAGTTCCGGCTGTTTCCCGACGGGCACCACGTAAGCGACGAGCACAGCGTCGCTTCGCTCCTCGTCGGTGCGCGCGACGACAACCGCGTCCTCAACGGCCGGATGGTCTTTCAGGTGTGCCTCGATTTCGCCGAGCTCGATCCGAAAGCCCCGTACCTTGACCTGCTGATCGACTCGGCCCATGTATTCAAGGGCGCCGTCCCTGCGGTAGCGGGCCAGGTCTCCAGTCCGGAACAAGCGGCTGCCTTCTTCGTCAGAGAACGGGTTCGCTATGAATTTGGCTCGCGTGA
>DASSSG010000214.1:0-3141 GCA_035708545.1 Bryobacteraceae bacterium
GTCGTCTGGTCGATCGTTATCGCCGGGCTTCCGCTGTTCATTCTCCTTGTGGGTTATCACCGCTGGCGGAAGATCTGCCCGCTCGCCTTCTTCAGCCAGATTCCCGTGTACCTGCGGCGCCCCGGCACGCGCAAAGCGTCGCCGTGGCTGGAAGAGCACTACTACTACATCATGTTTGGGGTCTTGGCCTTTGCGCTCTGGCTGCGCCTGGTTGCCATCAACGGTAATACCGTTGCCCTCGCGAGCTTTTTCGTCCTGATCTCGATCGTGGCGCTCATCTTTGGGGCACTCTTCACGGGGAAAACGTGGTGCAACTATTTCTGCCCTGTCTCCCTGATCGAAAAGATCAACAGCGAACCCCACGGGCTGCGCGAGACGAACAACTCTCAATGCGTCAAGTGCACCGCATGTAAGAAGTCGTGCCCGGACATCAATCAGGAGAATGGCTACTGGAAGGAGATCGGCCTGCGGTCGAAGCGCTTTGCGTATTATGCGTTCCCCGGCCTCACGTTCAGTTTCTTTCTCTATTACTACCTACAGTCCGGAGACTGGAACTACTACTTCACCGGCAACTGGGCCGATCAGGAATCCTTGATGTATCGTGTGTTCAGCCCGGGCTACAATCAGTGGACCGCCGGATTCTTCTTCTTCGAAGGGATGCCTCGCGCCGTCTCGGCCGTGCTCACGCTCGTGGCGGGCTCACTGGCCGGCTTCGCGCTGTTCTCTAAACTCGAACCATCCGCAGAACGCTGGCTGAAGCGGCAGCAGCCGGATGCTGATGCGACCCAGGCCCGTCACCTGATGTTCACGATCGCGGCCTTTGTCGCGTTCGTGAATTTCTACGTCTTCGCCGGTCAACCGCTCCTCAGGCTCGTCCCGTGGCTCGGAACGCTCGGACCGATCTTTGCCGCCGCGGTCGGCAGCCTGTACCTCGCGCGCCGGTACAGCCGCACGCAGAAAGCGTTCGCCGAACAGACCCTGGCGCTCAACGTCGTCAAGCGATGGGAATGGGAGGATACGCGGCCGCCGAAGGATTTGCATGAAGCCTTCCTGATCCACACCGCGCGTTCGGCGGAGAGAAAGACGGGGTACGCGCAGGTCCTTCAAGCATATCAGGACGCGGTACGCGAAACGCTGGCCGATGGATTCGCGACGCGCGAGGACGTGCAGCGCCTCGAATCCCTCCGCAATCAGCTGCAGATCAAGAAGGCGGACCACGAGAAGCTCATGGCGACGCTCGCGGAGGAAGAGCGCAGCATCCTCGCCGACCCGTCCAGGCAGCCGTCGGCCGAGAAGCGCCTGCAGCTCGAAACCTACAGGCGGGCGCTCGAGCAGCATCTCAAACTCGCACTGGCGGCGAAGGGTGCGGACGACACGTTCCTCAAGCAGCTCCGCAGCGAGTACAACGTCACTGAAGAGGAACACGCCGCGCAGCTGAGGAGCCTCCTGGGCGGAACACAAGAGATCGCGGCGCAGGTTGCCGAAAAACTGCGCGAGGTCGCGCGTTGCGCAGAGACGATCCAGGCGCTTGAGGCAGAGCCGGCGCCCTCTCATGCGCTGCTGGCGGACATTCTGCGCCGGAAACGCGAGTGGGCTGCCGACCTCCTGGTCGGCGCTCTGCACCTCGACGTAGGGGAAGCAGGCCGCATCGTGCGCGAGGGTCTCTGCGGATCCGACGGCGCACTCCGGGAGAGCGCATTCGACACCATCCGGGCAAGAGTGCCGGCGGTCAGCGAACAGCTTCTCGCCGTACAGCCGGAGGCGCCGCGTGAGGGAATGGGGGGCCGGACGCTCACAGATCAACTGCGGGGGCACACCGAGAGCGCAGACCCCTATGTGCGGGCCGCTGCACTCTACGCGCTGGCTGAGCGTGGCGAGCTCGACTTGAATACGCTCCATCGCCTGAGCGAGGATGAGCACGAGCTTGTCCGTGAAACCCTCAACGGCCTGACACAGCGCATGGGGAGCAAGGCAGGCGCGAGCGACGAACGCTTTCGGCTCACCAGACTGGAGAAGATGATCGCTCTCCGCTCGGTCCCATGGTTCGCGTCGCTCGGGCCGGAAAGCCTGGCGGAGCTCTCGCGACACGCGGTGGAGGACTATTACACGCCCGGTGACGTGCTCGCCCGCGAACAGGAAGAAGGCGATACGGCATTCATCATCCTCTCAGGCGAGGTGGTCGTCCTTCACAAGGCCGACACCGATGGACACGAGGTCGAGATCGATCGGGGCCCGGCCGGCACTGTCAGCGGGGACATGGCTGTGCTCGATCCGGCGCCGCGCTCGGCGACGCTCCGGGCGGGCGAGGCTGGCGTGCGGGTCCTAAGCCTGGAAGGCAGCGCGTTTCGTGATGCCCTCGCAGCGGACCCCGCCGTCGCCCACGGGGTCATCCGCACGCTCGCGCAGCGAATCCGCGGGCTCGTCCAACGCGTGGGCGCGTAGCGACGGTCGAGCACGTCGCCCGGCCGGCGGGGGCAGAAAGAGAAAGGGCGGGTTGCAGCACCCGCCCCCTTGTGTTCTGTGCCGGCGTCGTTCTATTTCTTCATCATCATCGCCTTGTCCGCGTGTTCGAGCGTCGCCTGCGCGGCCCACGCCGCGGCCTTCGCCTTGGCGGTGCTCTCGGTCTTCAGGCCGACCGCGGCGATGTCGTTGGCGAGCTCGATCCACGGCAGGGCGCCGGCCCACTTGCTTCCGGCTTCCCTGGCGTCGGCCAGCAGTCCATTGCCCTTGCACTGCGCCCTCCCCATCGCGTCCATCGCCTTGAACATCGCGCCCTTGGGGCCCTCGATGCAGTTCACGACCTCCTGAAGGCCTTCCTTGACAGACTGCAAGTCGGCCCCTTTCTGCGCCAGCTTCGCGCGGTCAATCGCGGTCTTCATCTGCGACGCGGCCATCATGCCCATGTCGGCCGCGAGTGCAGCCGTCGCCACCACCAGCGCGGCGACGAGCGCCGCGATCATCCCGAGCCGTCCCATAGCCATCGTGATCCACCTCCGCGAAATAGCGTTGCGTTGATGGACCTAGAGTATCAGGGGGACTGTGAAGAATTGATAAGCGACAGGGGCGAGCCGATTCGCCCGCCCCTGCCACTTATTCAGAATCTACGAAAACGTCTGGCAGATATTACCGGACCTGCAGCTG
>DASSSG010000215.1:0-5149 GCA_035708545.1 Bryobacteraceae bacterium
AGTTCATCCGCTTCGACGAACCCAATCTGTGGCTCAGCTCCGGCGGTCTGGGATCGATGGGCTTCGGGCTGCCCGCCGCTATCGGCGCGCAGTTCGCGCGGCCCGACAAGCTGGTTTTCGCAATCGTCGGCGACGGCGGCTTTCAGATGTCGCTGCCCGAGCTCGCGACCCTCATGAACTACAGCCTGCCGGTGAAGATCATCTGCGTCAACAACGGCTATCTCGGCATGGTGCGGCAGTGGCAGGAGCTTTTCTATAACAACCGCCTCAGCGCGGTCGAGCTCAGCTCGTTCCCCGAAGCCGAGAAGCTCGCCGGCGCTTACGGATTCGGTGGCAGGACCGTCCGCAAACCCTCCGATCTGGTCCCTGCGCTTGAAGAAGCAATCAAAGCACCAGGGCCGTTCCTGTTGAACATCCTTGTATCGGCCGAAGAGAACGTGTACCCGATGGTGCCCGCCGGCGGCGCGATCAACGAAATGGTGCTCGGTCCGCCGAAGCCGGTAGCCGAAGCGGCACAGCCGGTAACGAAATGACAACGGGGTCGAGGAACTGACTCATGCTGCAAATTATCTCCGTACTCCTCGAAAACAAACCCGGCGCGCTGCTGCGCGTGACGGGCCTGCTCAGCGCCCGCGGGTACAACATAGAGAGTTTGACGGTAGCGCGCACGCTCGATCCCGAGCTGTCGCGCATGACGATCGCGGTCGAGGTCGATTCGAAGGTCCGCGCGCTCGTCGTCAAACAGATCAACCGGCTGGTTAACGTTCTCCAGGCAACGGATCTGACCGAGGCGCCGAGCGTCGCCCGCGAGATGGTTCTGCTGCGTGTCCGCTCGAGCATGGAGAATCGCACGTCCATTCTGAAGGAGGCGGAGATCTTCGGCGCGCGCGTCGTCGATTCGTCGGTTGAGGGCTTTGCGCTCGAAGCGACCGGCGAGCCGGAGAAGCTTGACGAATTCATCGACGTGATGCGCGCCTACGGCGACATTCAGGTCACGCGGTCCGGCATGGTTGCCGTGTCGCTCGAATTGAAGAAACTGCGCCTGGCCTCGCCCATCCCGGCCGGCGCCGACATCCCCACACCGAACGGAGCTCTCTCAACGAATGCCTAAGCGTTACTACGAAAAAGACGGCGACCTCGACCTCCTGAAGAATCAGACGGTGGCCATCATCGGCTACGGCAGCCAGGGTCATGCGCACGCATTGAACCTGCGCGACTCCGGCGTCAACGTCGTCGTTGGTTTGTATGCCGGTTCGAAGAGCCAGGCCAGGGCGGAAGCGGCCGGCCTGCGCGTACTCACGACGGCCGAAGCGGCGAAGGCCGCCGGCGTCATTATGATTCTGGTCGCCGACCACATTCAGGCCGAGCTCTACAACAAGGAAATCGCGCCGCAGCTCGCGCCGGGCAAGACGCTCATGTTCGCCCACGGCTTCAATATCCATTACGGCCAGATCGTGCCGCCCGCCGGCGTGGACGTATCGATGATCGCTCCGAAAGCGCCTGGCCATCGTGTCCGTGAGCTGTTCACCGAAGGCGTCGGCGTACCCGCCCTCGTCGCAATCCACCAGAACCCGTCGGGTAAGGCGCTCGAGCGCGCGCTCGCGTACGCGCTGGCGCTGGGCTGCCTGAAGGCCGGTGTCATCGAAACCACCTTCAGGGAAGAAACCGAGAGCGACCTGTTCGGCGAGCAGGCGGTGCTGTGCGGCGGCGTGAGCGAGCTCATTCGCGCCGGTTTCGAGACGCTGGTGGAAGCCGGCTATGCCCCGGAGATCGCGTATTTCGAATGCCTGCACGAGCTGAAGCTGATTGTCGATCTGATTCAGGAGGGCGGCCTCGCTTATATGCGCTACTCGGTGAGCGACACCGCCGAATACGGCGACTACACGCGCGGCCCGCGCATCATAGATGCCGGCACGCGCGCGCGCATGAAGGAGATCCTCGGCGAGGTGCAGTCCGGCCAGTTCGCCAGAGAGTGGATTGACGAGAATAAGACCGGCCGCAGGAACTTCCTGGCGATGCGCGAAGCGGCCAGGAAGCAGCCGCTCGAGACAGTCGGCGCCGGGCTGCGCGAGATGATGACATTCCTGAAAAAGAAGAAGGAGGCAGGCGTCCCGCAGGAAACCGCGGCTTCGGCCCGGTAAGCGGGGCAGGCTGGCAGCCTGCGGCGGGCTGGAAGCCCGCCCGCCAGGACAATCGTTATGCGAATCTTCACTTTCGATACGACCCTGCGCGACGGCACCCAGGGCGAATCCATTTCATTCTCAGTCGAGGACAAGCTGATCATTGCGCAGAAGCTCGACGAACTGGGGATCGACTATATCGAAGGTGGCTGGCCCGGCTCGAACCCCAGGGACCGCGAGTTCTTCACACGCGCGCGCGAGCTGCAGCTGAAGCACTCGAGGCTGACGGCCTTCGGGTCCACCCGGTTCGTGCGGAATCGCGTGGATCAGGATGCGAACGTGCGCGAAGTCCTCGATTCGGAGACACCGGTAGTATCAATCTTCGGCAAAAGCTGGGACCTGCACACTACACGCGCGCTTGGCATCAGCGAAGAGCAGAATCTCCAGCTGATTGGCGAGACCGTGGCGTTTCTGAAAGAACACGGCCGCGAGGTCGTATACGATGCCGAGCATTTTTTCGACGGCTACAAATCGAACCCGGAGTTCGCTCTGCGCACGCTGGAAGCGGCGCGCAAAGCCGGGGCGGACGTGCTCTGCCTGTGCGATACGAACGGGGGGACGATTACGTCGGAGATCGCCTCCATCACGGGCGAGGTTGTCCGCCGTTTCGGCGGCGTCATCGGCATCCACACGCACAACGACAGCGACCTGGCTGTCGCGAACACCCTGGCCGCCGTGGAAGAGGGCGCCACACACGTACAGGGCACGATCAACGGCTACGGCGAGCGTTGCGGGAATGCGAACCTCTGCTCGATCATCGCCAACCTCGAGCTGAAGATGGGCCACACGGCGATCGGCGCGGAGCGGCTCACCGGTATTACCGCAGTGTCCCGCTTTATCGCCGAGCTCGCGAATCTCACGCCGCGCGGCGACCAGCCGTATGTCGGCCGCAGCGCCTTCGCGCACAAAGGCGGCGTGCATGTGAGCGCGGTGCTCAAAGAGGCCGCCTGCTATGAACACATCCAGCCTGAGATTGTCGGCAATCGCCAGCGGGTCCTGCTCAGTGATCTTTCGGGTCGCAGCAACATCTTCTACAAGCTCCACCAGCACGGGCTCGGTAACCGTCTCGACGAGGACGCCAAGCGCGAGCTGCTCGATCGTATAAAACACCTCGAGTATCTCGGATACGAGCTGGAAGCCGCTGAAGGAACGTTCGAACTGCTGGTGCGAGAAGCGCTGAATCCGGGCGCGCAGTTCTTCGAGGTCGTCAGTTACGAAGTGATGACCCGCGCGATCACGAACAAGGAGTCGCAAAGCACGGCGACCGTGATCATTCGCGCGCAGGACGGAGTGCATTCGGCGACTGCGACGGGCCACGGGCCCATGAACGCGCTCGACCTGTGCCTGCGGCAGTGCCTCTCGAAGCTGTACCCCGGCATCTCCGACGTGCGCCTGACCGATTACAAAGTCCGCGTCCTGGACGTGAAGAAAGGCACGGCGGCCAAGGTCCGGGTCCTCGTCGAATGGTCTGACCACAAGCGCAGTTGGTCCACTGTTGGGGTTTCGGAGAACGTGATCGAGGCAAGCTGGCAGGCGCTCGTCGATGCGATCCGGCTGGAGCTGATGCGGCTTACCGAGAAGGACGAATCCATCCAGCAGGCGGTTGAAGACTACTGCTGGGGCGTGTAGCCGACCGTAAGTAAGACTCCCGAGCGGCCGCTTACCGCCGCTTCCGCAACCCTCGCTTCCGCGCACGTCACCGAATAACTCAACCGAAGTTCGTCAGTGCACCGCTTGCTGACGCGCGCGGCTCGGTAACTCCTGCAAAATCAGCACCCGATTCGGAGCCGCGAGCCGTGAGGGAGCGGTTATGACGAACTTCGGTTAAAGGCGCAGGGCCGAGACCCGCCCGCGGCGGCAGGCGCGGCCATCCTCCCAATCATCCACACGGCCGTGCCGCCGGAAAGGTGGTAGACTGTCTTCCACTATGCCCGGCGTCCGCTTCCATCTCGCGCGGCTGCTCCGAAGACGCCAGGCCGTGCGCGATCTCGATGAGGAGATTGAGGCGCACCTCGGGCTCGAAACGCGCGAGCGCATCGAACGAGGCGAATCGCCGCAGCAGGCCGCTGCCGGCGCGCGCCGCGAATTCGGAAATGCCACGCTGATCGCGGAACTCACGCGAGAGCAGTGGGGGTGGGTCGCACTTGAACGCCTGCTGCGAGACGTCGCCCACGGTGCTCGGACCCTGCGAAGAACGCCGGGCTTCGCCGTGGTCGCGGTCCTGACGCTGGCGCTCGGCATCGGAGCAGGCACGGCAATCTTCAGCGTCGTTCACACCGTGCTGCTGCGGCCGCTGCCCTTTCCGGAATCCGAACGCCTCGTGACGCTGTGGACGACAGCGCCGGAAATGAATCTGCCGAGAGCATTTGTCGGTATTGCGAACTATCTCGACTGGCGCGCGCAGAACCGCGTCTTCGAAGACATCGCGATCACCCGGCCGATTGCGAACCTCAACCTTACGGGCCAGGGCACGCCCGAGCGGCTCGAAGGAGCACGCATCAACGAATCTCTGCTTCCGGTTCTCCGCGTCACACCATTGCTCGGGCGCAACATCACCGCGCGCGAGCGGGAAACCGACGCGCGCGTGGCGTTGCTCAGCTACGGCTTGTGGGTTCGGCGATTCGCCGGCGATCCGGCCATCGTGGGCCGAACGATTCGCCTCAACGGCAGCCCGCATGAGGTTATCGGTGTCATGCCGCGAGAGTTTCGCTATCCAACAGATCGCCACGAGATCTGGGTCCCGCTGTATTTCCCGCCGGACGAGTTGCAGACGCGTATCGGCTACAACTATGTCTCCGTGGCTCGGCTGCGGCGGGGCGTGACCCTGGACAAGGCGCGGGCCGATATGGACACCATCGCGGCGCGGATCGCGCGGCATTATCCGGAAGTCAGCCGAGGTCAGGGAGTTCGCGTCGAACCGATGCTGGAGAGCCTGACGGGCGCGGTTCGGGAACCACTGCTCGCGGTAT
>DASSSG010000216.1:0-3481 GCA_035708545.1 Bryobacteraceae bacterium
GGTTCCGGCGGGGAAAACGTAATGTCGCAGTTCTTGCAGGCGAACCTCTCGCTGAAGCGCAGCAGCCGCGGCTCGCCTTCACCTGCGCGGAGGAACACGACCTCTCCTGACTCGCGATAGGCCTGCTCGGTGTTGTCCACGATCCGCTGGTGTTGCTCGGAATCGATAGCCAACCGGTCGAGGAGAACGAATACCGGCCGTGAAAAATCGATATCGAGCAGCGACTCGGGTGTGGAGAACTCGAACGTCTGCCCTTCCTGAAACAGCCGGTTGAAACCCTTGCCGCGGAGGTTCATCAGGTGGTCTCGCAATTGAGCGGTGTCCTTCGTCGCCGCGAGCGGGAACACAACGTACCAGCGCGAGCCTTCCGCCTCCTGAACCATCCGCAGCGCGACCTGATCGACCGTATCGCGCATCACCTGCTGGCCGCATTGCGGGCAGAACGTCCGGCCGACCCGTGCGTACAGCAGGCGGAAGTAGTCGTACAGTTCGGTCGAGGTCGCGACCGTGGACCGCGGATTACGAGTCGTGTTTTTCTGCCGGATCGCGATCGGCGGCGCGATGCCGTCAATCTCGTCGACATCCGGCTTCTCCATGCGTTCGAGGAACTGGCGCGCATACGCCGACAGCGACTCGACATACCGGCGCTGGCCCTCGGCGTAGATCGTGTCAAAGACGAGCGATGACTTGCCCGACCCGGAAACACCCGTTACGACCGTGAGCTGGTTATGCGGTATGTCGATGGAGATGTTCTTGAGATTGTGTACCCGCGCGCCGCGGATCGAGAGGAACTCGTCCACCAGGTACCAGTATCGCAAGCGCGCCATGAGCCATTCCGCGGCGCGTTCGCGCGTGTCTCAGGTGAGGTAAGCAGGCACATGACACCCTATCAGATCGCTCTCGTCCAGGAATCCTTTGCCGCCGTGGCCCCGGATCCCGAGGGCGCCGCAACGCTGTTCTACGGGAAGCTCTTCACCGCCGACCCGTCGCTGCGCTCGTTGTTCCGCGGCGACATGAAGGAACAGGGCCGAAAGCTGATGGGGACGATCGCCCTCGTAGTGGCCGGCCTGACCCGGCTCGACACCATCATCGCAGCGGTCGAGCAGCTTGGCCGCCGCCACGCCGATTACGGTGTTCGCGATGCGCATTACCACGTCGTCGGTGAGACGCTGATCGACACGCTCGCCGAGGCGCTGGGGCCCCGTTTTACATCCGAGGTGCGTGAGGCCTGGGCTGCCGCCTATGCCGTGTTGGCGACTACGATGATGGCCGCCGCGGCCAGACGGCACTGCGCTACAGCGACCGCCTGACCACACGAGCCCGTGCGCTCGCATATGATGATCTAATCGCGAGCATCGATCCAGAACGGTTTCGCCGGCAACTCCTTCGGTGGTATGCGCGGTATCGCCGCACGCTGCCGTGGCGTGAGACGCGCGATCCTTATCACATCTGGGTATCGGAGATCATGCTCCAGCAGACCCGGGTGGCAGCCGTCATTCCGTACTACACAAGATTTCTGGAACGCTTCCCCACCATCGCGGCCCTGGCGGCGGCTCCCGAACAGGACGTGCTTGCGGCATGGGCCGGCCTGGGCTACTACTCTCGCGCACGAAATCTCCACCGTGCCGCGCGCCAGATGGCCGGGGCTTTTCCTCAGAATTATGATGTCATCCGCTGCGCGCCGGGCATCGGGGACTATACCGCGGCGGCCATTGCGAGTATCGCATTCGGCTATCCGCACGCTGCTGTCGACGGCAATGTCATCCGCGTGATCGCCCGTTTGACCGCCGAGACCGGCGATACGAGCGCCGCCGCCACACGCCAGCGCATTTGCCGGACCGCCGCCACGTTACTCGACGCGAACGATCCGGGCACGTTCAATCAGGCCATGATGGAGCTCGGCGCGACCATCTGCGTCCCGCGTGACCCGCAGTGTCTGGTATGTCCCGCAGCGGGGCTTTGCGCGGCTCGCAGGAGCGGGCAGCAGAACGAGATCCCGCGAAAGCCAGCCAGAGCCGAATCCCGGCACTGCGCGCGCACTCTATACCTCGTGACTAACGGTGAGGCACTCCTTTTGTGGAGGCGTCCGCCGGAAGCACGGAAGCTGGCCGGCTTCTGGGATATCCCGGAAAGTACACAGCTCCGGGAAGCGGTGCCGGGACCTGTGCTGGGCGCTTTTCGGCACTCGATCACGAACACGGCTTTTCTGTTCACGGTCGTGTCAGCGAGTATCGGAAGCAAGCCGAAGGAGTTTCAATGGGTGCCGATCGCGAGCCTGCGTGAGCTGCCGGTCACGACGGTAGCTCGCAAAGCTCTGCGGTTCCGGACTGTGTTGCGACACTAAGTGAGGTCATGACTCGTTCACAAAGAATACTGTGCGCCGCGGCGGTTGCCGCGCCTGTCATCGTGTTTGCTTACGGCATCGGTCCGCCCGCGCGGCACACGCGCGCTCCAGGCGATCCCACCACGTGCACTCAGTGCCATACAGGCAGCGCGCTCGGCACGGCCGTACAGATTGCCTTTACGGACGGGACCACGAGTTACACGCCCGGCGCAACCAAACGCATGCGCGTGACGGTCACCGATTCCGCGAACAGATACGGGTTTCAGGCTACGGCTCGGCTGGTCAGCAACCTCGCGAATGGGCAGGCCGGAACATTCCGGCCCGTCGGCTCCCAGCAGGTTCTCTGCGAGGACGATCGGCCACGACCCTCCTCGGGCTCGTGTCCTGCTTCGGCGCCCGTTGAGTTTATCGAGCATTCCTCCCCATCGACCAGCAACACCTTCGAGTTCGAGTGGGCGGCGCCGGCAACAAACGTGGGCGACGTTCGCTTCTATGTCGCCGCCAATGCCGCCAACGGCAACGGGGAAAACACGGGTGACCGCATTCACGCCGCGGATTTCACCGCCACTGCTGCGGCGGCCGCCACCCCGCCCTCCGTCAACTCCGGCGGTGTAGTGAACGGCGCCAGCTTCCAGCCGGGAATCGTCTCCGGCTCGTGGGTGTCGATCTTCGGCTCGAACTTCGCTTCGGCGCGCCGCGACTGGGAAGGACTGATCCAGAACGGCGTCTTTCCGACGGAGATCGACGGCGTTCGCGTCAACATCAATAACAAAGCCGCCGCGATCAATTTCATCAGCCCAGGCCAGATCAACGTGCAGGTGCCCGACGACACCGCGACGGGAATCGTTAACGTCGAAGTCATCACCTCCGCCGGACGAACGACTGCCACGGCGAACATGGAACAAATCCGGCCCGGCCTGTTCGGGGTCGATACCACCGCGCGCCGCTATGTTTCGGCGACTATCTCGAGGCCCGACGGCGCCATCTTCATCGGAAATCCTGCCGACTTGCCCGGCACGCGCGCCGCCCGGCCCGGCGAGATCATCGAGCTGTGGGGCACCGGTTTCGGCGCCACGCGGGAAGCGCGGCCGGCGGGCCGCATCGTAACGGCGCCTTCTCCGGTTACGGCACAGGTTC
>DASSSG010000217.1:0-2625 GCA_035708545.1 Bryobacteraceae bacterium
CACCCACTGCGCGGATGCGCCGACCAGGAGCGGCGCCATGGTATATCCGGCCGCCTGGTCGTTGCTGAGGCGGTACTCACTCTTGAGATACGGATGCATCCAGGACAGGCAAAGAAAGAACGTGAAGTTGCCCGCGAAGTACTGCGTCATCGCGAGCGCCATCGGCCAGCTCCGGAATGCCTCGCTTACCGTAATCTGCGCAAACGGCGGGATCTCGTCTTTCAGTACACGTTGCTTTGGATAATCGCGAAACCAGAGCAGCCAGAACACCACCCAGACCACCCCAACGGCTCCGAGAATGGTGAATGCGGTGCGCCAGTGCCACTGCGCCAGCATCCACGCAAACAACGGAAATGAGACCGCTGCGCCGATACGCGAGCCTGAGAAGAGCACGCCGTTGGCGCGGCCACGCTCGTCTGCCGGTAACCAGTTGTAGATCGCCCGTACGCTGCCCGGGAATGCGCCGGCCTCCGCGATACCGAATAAGAACCGGACGGTGACCAGCCCGGCGAGACTCGATGCCTTTCCGGTCAGCGCAGTCAGGGCGCTCCAGGCCGTGACCACGGTTGCCAGCGCGATGCCCGGCCCCGCGCGATCGGCAAATCGTCCGGCAGGAATCTGCGCCAGCGCATAACCGAGAGCGAACGCGCTGAACACCAGTCCCATCGCGCTGTCGTCCAGTCCCAGCTCGGCTGCGATCGGATCTTTGGCCGAGGAAATGCACGCGCGATCGATGTAAGTGATCATCGACAGCACGAACAGCGCGACGACTACCAGATAACGCTGCATCAGGCGAAGACGCGGGCCGGGGTGTCCCACAGAATTTCGCGTTTCTGTTCCTCCGAGACGTTCAGTTGGAGAATCTTGCTGAATTCGACGTCGAGCGATTCGGGAACATCGGACCCGATCATCAGCCGCGACGCCGCGACGTGCTTCAGGACCTCGAGCACATGATTCGGCATGAGCGTCGAAAGTTCGATGAAGATGTTCGGGCAAAACGCCGCCGCCACGATGGCTTCCCCGACGTAGATGCCCCCGCCGCCCGCGTGCCCGAGCACGATGCGCAGCTCCGGGAATTTGCGCGCGGGCATCATAAACAGCGAAGGCAGCGCCCAGGGAACGCCGGCCCCGGTGTGAGCGATCAGCACCAGGCCGTTGTCGAGCGCACATTCGAACAGAAAGTCGCTGATCGGCGAAAGAATATTCAGCCCCTGGTACTGCGGCTGATACTTCAGCGCGCGGAAGCCGTAACCTTCTGCGCAGCGGCGGACTTCGCCGCGGAATTCCTGTTCCCCCACATATGGGTAGATGCACGCGGCTCCGACCAGGCGGTCAGGATGCGCCCGAACCGCGCGGCCGATCTCGTCGTGCGCGGCTCGCGCGTCATCGACCACGGGAAACGGAATAACCACCGAACGATCGACACCGAACCGGTCCATATCGCGCAGCAGATCGCTCGCCGAGTACCGTCGCGTGCTGTGCCGGGCGATGCCGATATGCGTGTGCGTATCGAACAGCCGGAAGCCGTTCTTCATGCCGAATGGGCGCGCTCGCCGAGCGCGCCGATGATAGCGTCCGCCATCTCCCGGCTCGTCATTTTTCCTCCCATGTCGGGAGTGCGCGCCTTCCGGTCGGCGAAGACTCTCTCGACGGCGGTGCGTATGAGCTGTGCTCCCGCTCGGGACCCGTCGCTGTCGAACCACGCGAGCATCATCGCCGCCGACAAAATCGTCGCCACAGGATTTGCGATGCCTTTTCCGGCAATGTCGGGCGCGGAGCCGTGCGACGGCTGAAAGACAGCGTACTCATCACCGATATCGGCCGACGGTGCGATCCCCATGCCCCCCACGAGCGCGGCCGCGAGGTCGGAGAGAATGTCGCCGAACATGTTTTCGGTCACGATCACGTCAAACATCTCTGGACGCTGCACCAGATAAAGCGCTGCGGCGTCAACGTACACACGGTCCGTGCGCACGTCCGGGTGCTCGCCCGCGATCTCGTCGAAGATCCGGCGGAAGAACGCCATCGACGGCAGCACGTTGGCCTTGTCAACAAGCGTCAGGCGTCCGCGCCGGCGCCGCGCCTGCGCGAACGCGGCGCGAATTACGCGCTCGGCGCCCCGGCGCGTGACGAGCATCTGATCTGTGACCTGCGCCGCATCCCGAGCATAGCCGTCGAGACGGCTCGAGAAGAGACCCTCCGTGCTCTCGCGAACAATGACGAAGTCGATATCACCCGCCGCGCGGTTCCGCAGCGGTGAGTCCTCCCTGTGGAACAGGTAAATCGGACGCAGACCGCAGTACAGATCGAGGCGTTCGCGCAGGTCGAGTTGCGGCGTCATCTCCACTCCGTTCGGCCACCGTACACTCGGCAGACCCATCGCGCCGAGCAGGATAGCGTCGAACTCGCGCAGCCGTTCGAAGACGCGGGCCGGCAGCGGATCGCCGCCGCGCAGGAACTCGGCGGCGCCGACCGGGAATTCTTCGTACAGAAGGCGCAGGCGCGTGCGCCCCGCCACCGTGTCGAGCACGCGCACGGCTTCGCTGACCACCTCGATACCGATGCCATCGCCGGGCAGGAGTGCGATCCGGTACTGGTTCATGGCAGCACCTCGACGTGGCCCGA
>DASSSG010000218.1:0-3205 GCA_035708545.1 Bryobacteraceae bacterium
CGAATTAAAGGAGCGCTGCGTGTTCTGCGACATCGTTCGCCAGGAGCGTACCGACGCGGAACGAGTCGTCATCGAAACCGATCACTTCCTGGTGTTCGCTCCGTACGCCGCGCGTTTCCCATTTGAAACCTGGGTGATTCCGAAGCAGCACGCGTCGCACTTCGATACCACCTCGCCGGCGGCAATGCAGAACCTCGCCTCGGTGCTGCAGCGGCTGTTGCAGAAGGTCGATAAAACGCTTGAGAAGCCCGCCTACAATTTCGTCGTCCACACCGCGCCAATTCAGGAACCGGCGCTCTCGCACTATCACTGGCATATCGAACTCATCCCGAAGCTGACGCATGTCGCCGGTTTTGAATGGGGATCGGGGTTCTATATCAACCCGACGCCGCCGGAAGAGGCGGCGAAGTTTCTGCGCGAAATGATCACGTAGTCTGTCTCGCAGGTACCTTTTCCATTTCCGCTGAGTCGTGGCTCGGTTTCCGAGCCGCGCGCGTCAGCAGGCGTCAAGACACTTCAGAGACAGCAGAGCAGGCGGCGTCCCGCAACCCACCAGCTATCTGCGCATCGAGGTCAGAATGCGCCAGAGTGTCCCGCCGAAAATGTTGGCCTGCGCTTCCTTTGAAACGCCGCAGACCGACAGCATGCGTTGATAGCGCTCGAGCGACCGGTCCAGTTCCTCCAGCTCGCCGCCGAATACATCCGATCCAAAAATGATCTTTTCGAAGGCGCTTGCCTGTGCTTTCGGTGTGTGCGGGCTGGCCACACTCGACCACCAGAAGATCGTTCTGAAGAATGCATAATCTTCCTGCTTCTTGATCAGCGTCGAGCCGGACAGATCAAAATACAGATTGGGGTTCCAGCGAGCGATCTCACCCGCCCACTCGTAATCCGGGTTTCCGAGATGAGCCCCGATAATGGTGATGGTCGGGTAGCGTCGCGCGATGTTGTCGAGCAGAGTCACGCGCAGCCGGTCGACGCTGACGTCTTCCGGAACGTCGGGCCGAGTGCGGTTGACGATACCGGTATGGAACAGCAGCATCATGCGGTACTTCGCTGCGCGATCGTAGATCGGTGTGTAGCTCGCGTCGTCGAACGGCTTCCGCGTGCGGCTGATCTCGCCGAGTCCGCGGAAACCCGCGGCATGGAAGGCATCGATGTGCTGGAGCACGTTCGGATCGTCGGGGGAGATGTCGCCGAAGCCGATCAGCCGGCCAGGTTTCGAGGCGATGAAAGTCCGCACCTGGTTCAGGTGCTCGGGTCTGGTCAGAAGGAATGCAATTCCATCAAGCTTTTCGAGGCGGGCCACGAGCTTCTCGAGGAAACCAGGATCGCCATTGTGATGGAAATGCGCGTCCACAAGCTTCGGGGTCTGTGCAGCGGCCGCTGTAGCGAACAGGAGTATGAATAACAGGCTTCGCATCTGGGGCTCGTGTTTACGATATCAGCCTGTGCTTTTCAGCACCACCTGAAAGGCGACGCGCCTGCCTCTGCCTCATTGCGCCCGAGGCGTCACAAATCGGTGCCGCTGAATGTGGAGAGGAAATTTGCAAAGCGCGCGGATCCCTTCGGCGCCGATCTGCGCGACGGGCCCGGTGGACACGCACCCGACAACGCGGCTGGACAACCGCAGTTCGTCGCGGGTCGCGCAGCGGGCTCAGAAAGAACCACGTCCCACTACCGCGTTGCATAAGTCCACGGCATCCGGCCGTGCTCTCGCCCGCGCGCCGATCACTACGGCTGACACGGCTTCCGGGCTTATTCGGTACTGAAGAGCGTAATGCGCGATCGATTCGTGATACGGGAAGCACTTTACATAAACCGGACCGGACGAGCTCCGAACCAGGTTCACCAGTTCTTCGGTCGGCCGAGCGCGCAGAACGAACTGCTCATGCTTCCTCGTCCATATCCACGCACACTGCTGCAGGATGATAACAGTCGCAGCGCAGGCCGCTGCCCACCTGTACGATGTGTACCGGCAGCGTTGCCGCAACTCGAGCAGCGCCGCTCCAAGCAGGAGTGCCAGTCCAACCCCGGCGAGGTATGTGTGCCGGCTGGGCACCCTGGGCATGTACGTAAGAAAGCTGTATGGGAGCAGCGCTATGCACATCCAGGCGCCCGCGATGACCGCGACTCTCCGCCAATGCCACGCGCGCCAGCAGGCGAGCGCCAGCAGGCCTGCAAAACCCCAGGCCCACAGCAGCCGCCCGACACTGTTCCGCAGCACGGTCAGAAAGGGCGCGGATAAGGAAAACGTTCCGTCCCTGAAGTGAAGGTGCGCTTCGCGATCCGAGAGCGCCAGCAAAAAATAGGCCAGTGCGACGGCCCCAAACGGTGCGAGCCCGCCGAAGCGCCATCGCGATGAACCGCTCTCACAGGCAAGCGCGATCGCCATGAGCGGGATGACCGCCACTGCCGATTCTTTCGAAAGCAGAGCAACCAGAAACAATCCGAAAGATGCGATGTACGCGAAGCTGCTTCGTCTCTGCACCCAGCCCACCCAGCACAGAAAGCTCGCCATCACGAAAAAGAACATCAGGAGCTCCGGCAGCGCTGCGTACCAGATGACCGCCTCCTGATGCTGTGCGGAGGCGGCGAAGAGAGCAGCAGCGGCCGACGAGAGCCGCCACCCGACAGGCCGCCACATACCCAGGCAGCAGACCAGCGCACAATTGAGCAGGTGCACGACCAGGCTCGATACGCTGAATACGAACCCATCGAGTCCCCAGATACGTTCCGTCCAGTAAGTCATGAGCAGAGACGTAGCCCGGCACCGATAGAGCGGATCGCCTGCGAGCGCGCTCCAGCCCGAAATCGGACCGTATTGCCGCGCCAGATGGACCTGCAGGTAATCGTCGCCGATTAAGGGTATTTGCAGCGCTCGCACGTACGCAAGCAGGCACAAGCCTGCCAGCATGCAGGCGATGACCGTTGGCCAGAGCGCCTGGGACGACCTCATCCGCATCATGCCCCGCTGAACCGACGGCCGCAGGACCAGCCGAATAAAGAGAACCACAACCTGCGCGAACGTACCGGCGAGAGATCGCACACGAAAGAACTGTGAGCGGCCGTGCACACGCGGATAGTGATGGACCGGGACCTCAGTTACGCGGCCACCGCTCAACTCGAGGCTGCGAACAAGCTCCACGCATATGGTGCCGCTCGTCGAGGACAAACGCGAACGCTCGAGATACACCCTTCGGAT
>DASSSG010000219.1:0-8712 GCA_035708545.1 Bryobacteraceae bacterium
CTGTCGAGCCGTACGCGGATGGCTCACTGCGCCGGCTGCTGTGAAAGGCCGCCGTCACGCAATTTTCACGGCTTTTTGTGCCCCGAAGGGGCATGAGAGCTTGGTGACGCGCGCGTCTCGGGAAAACCGAGCCCGCGGCCGTGAGGGAGTGGGTAAAGGTACTTGCGAAACGGCAGACTGGCGCCGGAGTAGAATTATTCCCTTGTATCGCGAGACTTGACGACCGGAGCTGACCGTGGGTCATCGCTCCGATTCGGGGACCAGGCCCTCCTCGCTGCGAGATCGCATGCTCTTGCAGGTAACTCGCTGGCCGAAGCGTGTCGAATTCCTCGGCACGCCCGGTATTTGCGGCGAATGCACGCCCGCAGGCAATAAACCGTAAAACCGGTTTACTGTATTTCTAATCCTCAGGTATTCCTTTTAAACTCTGGAGTGCTCGTAAGAGCGGGCGCGTAGAATCGGAGGAACAATTGAACCACAAGATTATCAAAACACTAATCTTGCTACTGGCGGCGTCCGTGAGTGCTCAGGCGTCGCTGGTACTTCTGGGCAGTACGCCCATAAGCGGTGCGGGACTCGGGAACGTAAGCACAATCCTGACGCTGCAAAGTCCTGCATCGTCAACCATTGAAGGCGGCTGCGTGCTCCCCGGAGCCACCCCCGGTACAGGCACCCAGTGTTCGGCGTTTGGCTCGTCGACGGCCTTCGCGGCCGGCACCGTTCAGACTGGCGCCAGCCAGATCGGCTCTCCCACGCTGGGAAGCCTCGGCATCACCAGGGCCGAAGATCTGCGGATCATACTGAACGCCACCGAGCCTGCGGCCAACAGTATCGTCGTCGAACAGCTCGTGTTGAATCTCTTCAACGGGGCAATCGTTCTGGGGACCACTCATACTCTGGCTGCACCCCAGACGATCGCGAACACGCAGACCGGCGTCGGGAACGCGGGTTTCGCGTTTGCGCTGAACACAGCGGAAGCGATTGCGGTCAACGCGCTGCTTAATGCGCTGCCGTCGGCGACGAGGAATGCTGTTCAGATTGGCCTGGCCGCGCGCATCAGCGATGCCGCGGGCGGGCCGGAAACGTTTTTCGCCGCTAATGCAGGTGCTTTGCCACCACCGGTCGGGGCCGCGGCAATTCCCGAGCCCGCCTCCGTCGCACTTGTCGGATCGGCGTTGCTCGCTGCCGGCCTTTTGCGGCGCAGGCCGCGCTGAAGCAACCAGTTGGCCCGGAAAAGAAGGGCGCCCGGATGAGGGGCGCCCTTCTTGTTTTTTTGATTCAGTCGCAGTTTCTATTCGCCTGAATCCTTGCTCTTCTTCTTGCGGTTGCGTTTGCGGGCCAGCGCCTCTTTCGTGCGCCGCTTCTCGCCGGGTTTCAGATAGAAGGAGTGACGCTTGATCTCCTTGATGATGTCTTCCTGCTGCACCTTGCGCTTGAAACGCCGCAAAGCGCTCTCGAGGGATTCACCATCCTGAAGCTGTACTTCTGCCAGAGCCTATCACCTCCTCACCTTCAGTAATCCTTCATTTTACGCTACTCGCAGCCTCGCTCCGCCCGTGCCTTCCCGCGCTTTCGGACGTTCCCCATGGACTCAGCGACAATGTCGATCCTCTTGACCATACTTCAGGGGACGACAGTGCTGGTTTCCGAAACAATGACGGGTAACTTTCTGTACAGCGGCAGTGCATTTCAGGCGCCCTGGGATTGGATGACTACTATCGTCTACACAACCGTCCCGGAGCCGGCCACATGTGTGCAGTTCGGTTTTGGGGCAATTCTTATTGTGTATCTGCAACGGCGGCGTTACAGAACGAATCACAAAACGAATCGATCCTTGCATTCGAATGCGACTGTTTGACCGCGGCTTCGCCCGCTTGAGTCGTGGCGCATCAAAGCTCAACCCGGTAAAGCCCTCGCCGTTAACAACAGATGCTCCGGATATTGATAGGCGCCGATACCTGTAAGCCGCAGGGTCGACCGCCGCTTTCGCGAGACCTGCAACACCGCCTCGGCGCGCGCGACATGAACTTCGCTTGCGCTGGTCTGGTGTCCTGCGTTATTTTTTGACCGGCTCCCTTACGGTCTTCCGAGCCGCGCCGTGTTAGCAAGCGGTATCCTTACCGGCGCGGCTCAGGAACGCCCCTTCCGAGCCGCGCGCGTAAGCAAGCGGTATCCGGGACGGCATATCAGGCTAGTCCGCGAGCTCTTCTTTCTGCAGCTCCTTATTTATCGACATGCCGGCCTTCGTTCCCTCCGCCGCCGCGATCGCGACGAACTGTGCGTCCTGCGACGCATCCCCGACCACGTACACACCGGGAACGCTGCTGCACTGGTCGCGTCCCGTCTCGACGGCGCCTCGGTGATTGAGCCTGCATCCGAGCTCAACCGGCAAAGTTGAGCGCTGGGTCGGCTCCGGTACAAAAAACATAGCTGAGCGGCGGATCGTCGAGCCGTCTCGGAACACGATCTCGCTCAGTTTGCCTGCCGTCCCGGACAGCCGCTGAATTCGCTCCTCATATACCTCGATGCCATGCTTCTGCAGGCGAGCTTTGTCCTTGCCGCGAAATCGCACCCCCCCATCCGTGCACAGCACCATGTCCTTTGACCACGTGAGCATCGCAAGCGCCGTCTTCGCCGCCTCCGTCGTCCGCCCGTATACGGCGATCGGCTCGTCGCGGTGTTCCCAACCATCGCAATACGGACAGTGATGCACGCTGATGCCGTACATCTCTTCAGTACCGGGAATTTCCGGAACCTTGTCGATCACGCCCGTCGCCAGCAGGATGCGCCGGCAACTGTACTCACGGCCATCGAGCAAAGTGACATGAAACGAACGGCCGGCCTCGCCGGCAATCCGCATCACGGTGTTCTCGGAAAACTCGACGCCGTACTGCCCGATCTGTTCGCGTGCGATCGCGAGCAGCTCCAGCGGCAAAACGCCTTCGCGCGAGAGGAAACCGTGTATGCCGCGCGAGCGCACGTTTCGAGGATCACCCGCATCGCAAACCAGAACGCGCCGTCGAGAGCGCGCCAATACTGTGGCCGCGCTCAGGCCGGCAGGCCCGCCGCCCACAACAATGACGTCGAAGTCGAAGCGCTCAGCCACGCCTTTGGATCGCTGCCGCGATGCCAACGTTTCACGCTACCCTCAGGACCGGATGCCTGCCGATTTCACCGGGAAAGCAATCATGGTCACCGGCGCCGCCGCCGGCATCGGGCGCGCTGCAGCGCTTGAGTTCGCGACACGCGGCGGGTCGGTGGCGCTGATCGACCGCAACGCCGAAGCGGGACAGGATGCGGCGGCCGAGATTCTGCGGCGCGGCGGCGTTGCGTGCTTCCTTCACGCTGACGTCAGCTCGCGGCCCGATTCCGAGCGCTGCGTCGCCGTCGTTCGCGAACGCTTCGGCGGCATCGACGTGCTGGTGAACAATGCCGGCATCCAGCGCTACGGTACCGCCGCGGACACTCCCGACGAGATCTGGGACGAGGTCATGGACGTCAATCTGCGCGGTCCATTCCTGATGTCCCGCGCCGCAATTCCGGCGATGATCGCCCGCGGGGGCGGAGCGATCATCATGGTCGGCAGCGTGCAATCGCTCGGCGCTGTGGGCAATTCCGCGGCTTACGTCACGAGCAAGCACGCTGTGCTGGGGCTGGCGCGCTCGATTGCCGTCGACTTCGCGCGCGACGGCATTCGCTGCCATTGCGTCTGTCCCGCCGCCATCGACACGCCAATGCTGCAATTCGGTATCTCGCAGGCGGCGGATCCGGCGAGGGCCCGCGAAACCTGTGAAAACCTCCACCTGTTCCGGCGGCTCGGCGCTCCGGAAGAGGTGGCGCACGTGATTGGCTTTCTTGCCGGCTCCGACTCTTCGTTCATGACCGGACATCCGGTGCTGGTCGATGGCGGGGCGCTCACGCCAATCGGAGGGAGCTCATTTCTCGAGAGCGGCACCGGAAGCCGCAAGTAACTCCCGGCCGGACTCTCCGTAGAGTCGCCGCACCTCCGCCTCGACCGCGCCGGTCAAACGCCGCCGGTCTTTGCTGTCCAGACCAGCGGTCGGAATCGGATCCCCGATGCGCACGCGCACGTCGCCGCCGCGCAGCCAGGACGATTTCGCCGGCAGCACACGATCGGTTCCGCGCACCGCGACCGGCACCACCGGTACGCCCGCCCTGATGGCCAGCAGAGCGGCGCCGTCTTTGAACGGCTGAATGCCACTGCGCGATCGGCTGCCTTCGGCAAACACGACCACCGACAATCCGCGCCGGCGTACGGCATCGGCCGCTTCAAGCAGGCTGCGCATGGCGGCTCTCGGATCGGCGCGGTCGACGGGCAGGTGACCGTCGTGCCGCAGCCACCAGCCGATGAACGGGACCCGCATCAGCTCGCGCTTGGCCATGAACCGCAGGTGAGCGGGAATTGCACCCACGAGCACCGGGATGTCGATCAGGCTCGCGTGATTGGAAACGAAGACATACGAATCGCCGGCCGCGATCGCCTGGCCGCCCGCCGCACTCACCCGCACGCCGATAAAGCCGAGCACGATACGCGACCACGCGCGAGCCCAGCCCAGGCCCACGCGATCCTGCCGATCGATGGATGAATGTATGACGGCCAGAAGAATCATCAGGCCGGTGATCGTCAGCGCGATCGGTACGGTGAAAACGAGAGACCAGGCGTGGCCGAGACGGCCGCTGCGCACGACACGATTTTACAGCGTCGCGGCAGTGAGTTCGCCGGCGCCGCATACATCGCATGGCGCCGGGTTTTCGCGCAGATAGCGGTCAATCGCGGCTGCCGTGCGCTTCCCGTCACCCATCGCAAGAATGACCGTAGCCGCGCCGCGCACGATATCTCCGCCCGCAAACACACCGGACTTGCTCGTCATGTTGTTTTCGTCGATATCGATGTAGCCCTTTGCATTCACCCTGAGGTCCGGTGTGGTCTGCGTCAGCAGCGGATTCGCCCGGGTCCCGATCGCCTCGATGACGACGTCGCAGGGGATCTCGAATTCACTGCCTTCGACCGCAACGGGCCGGCGGCGGCCGGAGGCATCCGGCTCGCCGAGTTCCATGCGCTGGCACAGAACCGCGCGCACCCAGCCCTTGTCATCGCCGAGGATCGCGAGGGGATTCGTCAGGAACTGGAATACGATGCCTTCCTCCTCGGCATGCGCGACTTCTTCGACTCGCGCCGGCATCTCTGCGCGTGATCTCCGGTAGACGAGCGTGGCTGGTTCGGCTCCGAGCCGGCGTGCCGTACGCACGCCGTCCATCGCCGTGTTGCCGCCGCCGATCACGACCGCGCTGCGCGGGCGAATCACGGGCGTCTCCGACTCCGGGTCCCAGGCCCGCATGAGGTTGACGCGCGTGAGAAACTCGTTCGCGCTGTAGACGCCCTTGAGATTCTCGCCGGGAATTCCCAGCCAAACGGGCAGACCTGCGCCGTTCGCAATGAACACGGCGCCGAAGCCCTCTTCCCTCAGCAGGTCATCAATGGTATAGCTCCGCCCGATGATGACGTTGCAAACGATCTTTACCCCGAGCCGCCGCAGCGCATCGACCTCCTCGCGGACGATCGCCTTCGGCAGCCGAAATTCGGGAATGCCGTACACCAGCACGCCGCCGGGCTCGTGCAGCGCCTCGAAGATCGTGACGTCGTGCCCCTTGCGCGCAAGCTCGCCGGCAGCCGTAAGACCGGCGGGACCGCTTCCGACGATCGCGACACGGTAACCCGACGGTGGGGGCAGTTCCGCCGCCGGACCAGGATGCTCGCGAGCCCAGTCGGCGACGAACCGCTCGAGGTATCCAATCGCAACCGACGAGCCGGCCTTGCCGCGGACACACAGCAACTCGCACTGCTTTTCCTGCGGGCACACGCGGCCACAGACGCTCGGCAGGGCATTGTCGCGCAACAGGCTGTCGGCTGCCCCGCGAAAATCGCCGTCGGCCAGCTTGCGGATGAACTCGGATATCTCCACTGAAACCGGGCAGCCCCTGACGCACTTCGGATCGGGGCAGAACAGGCAGCGCTGGGCTTCAAGGATCGCCAGCTTCTCGGGAAGGCCGAGGTTCACTTCGCAGAACCCGGCGTTGCGCTCTCCGGCCTCGCGCGCAGGCATCTCCTGCCGCGCGATCTTCATGCGTTCTTTGTTGGTCACTACTGCCGGCCTCCCGCCTGGATCCGGCATTGATGTTTTTGCATAGCCGCCTGTTCCTGGGCGCGATACGCGGTGAGCCGGTCCGCCAGCTCCGCGAAATCGACTTTGTGGGCATCGAACTCGGGGCCGTCGACGCACGCAAACAACATCTCGCCGCCCACCTGTACGCGGCAACCACCGCACATGCCCGTGCCGTCAACCATGATCGGGTTCAGGGACGCCACCGTAGCCAGACCGAGCGGCCGCGTCACTTCCGCTACCGCGCGCATCATCGGCACCGGTCCCGCGCAGAGCACCAGACCGATCCCGTCGGGCGTCTGCTCGATGACCTGTTGCAGGCGCTGCGTTACGAACCCCTGGAAGCCGTAACTGCCGTCGTCGGTGCAGGGATACACTGCGTCGCAAAACGCGCGGAGTTCCTGCTCCAGGATGACGTACGGCTTGCTGCGCCCGCCGATCACGGCCGTGACTCGATTCCCTTTGGCTTTCAGGGCTGCGGCCTGCGGGTAGATGACCGCTGTGCCGACACCGCCTCCGACGACCACGGCATGGCCGACATAATCGATATGCGTTATGCGTCCGAGCGGGCCGGCGACATCGGCCAGCTCGTCACCAGCCGCGAGGGCGCACATCGCGTGGGTGGTTGCACCCACCGCCTGGACGATAAGACTCACCGTCCTCGCATCACGATCGGCATGGGCAATGGTCAGCGGGATGCGTTCACCGTCGGCGGTGACGCGCACAATCACAAACTGGCCCGGGCCGCAGTGGCGCACGACATGCGGCGCTTCAATTACGAAGCGGCGCACCTCAGGCGCAAGCCAGGAGGCTTCGAGGATTCTATGCGGCATAAATGGTAGTCGGCGCTACAACCGCTTGCACGTGCCATGCCACCATCGGCGCCGACAGCCTCCTCCGGAACAAACCTTAGTACCGCTAAAGTGAATCCCCGCTGCAGCCGACGGGACTGACCACCGATTTCTGAGGGCAAGGGCGAATTGCGCCCGTGGACCGACTATGCCCTCCTGCCGCCGTTCGTTTCCGCTTCTGTTCGTGGCCGTGGTGTCACTCGCGGCCGCCGATGTCACCAACCTGATCAAAGCCGGCACACAGGCGGTGAAGAAAAGCCGGTTCGAAGAAGCCGTCGGCCTGTTCACCGAGGCCATTGCGACGAATCCGCAAAGCGCGGAAGCGTACAGCCGTCGCGGCCAGGCTTATGCCGCGCTGAACCGCGCCGATGAAGCCATCAAAGACATGGCAGCAGCCATCAAGCTCGAGCCGGCCGAACGCAACCACTTGCTCGACAGCGCGCGTGTATATGACACCCTGAATCGAATTCCGGACGCCGTGAAGGAGTGCACGCGAGCGATTGAAATGAAGAAGGAGCCCAACGCGCTGCAGCTTCGGGCACAGCTGTACGCGAGGGCCGGAAAATACGCGGAAGCAGTCGCGGATTATACGGACATGCTGCTGTTCCAGCCATCGCGCGCCGATCTGTACATCGCCCGCGCTCAACTGTACCGGCTGCTCGGCCATGCGACAGAAGCCGGGCAGGACTTCGGGAAAGCGATCCGCCTCAATCCGACGTACTCGACCACAGTCAACAGGCTGCTGGCCGAGCCTCCGACACGAAGCACGATCGCCAGGCCGACGCTCGCGCAGATCACGCCCGCTCCGGCTGCGACGGTGCCTGGCGCGGCTGCCGCGCCGCCCGCGCCAACTCCAGCGAAGACAACCGCGGATGCAGCCGCGACGCCGAGTGCCACGACTGCGCCGGAAACCAGGGTGATGGCGAAGAAAACCGAACCCAGGCCTGCTCCGGCGGCGCCGCCGGCAGCCGTGACCGCAGCGACGCCTGCGGTGGCCAGCCCTGTGCAGCCCCGGCAGGCCGCTCAGCCCGAAGCTCCGAAACCCGATCCTGCCGCCGCCGGCCTCGGCGCGGAGGCGCAACAGGTGACGGCAGCGCTTTCGAGCGGGCGCGCCCAGCTCGATGCGAAGCAGTGGGCGGAGGCGATAAAGACCTACACCACCGTCATCGAGCTTCGGCCGAAACACGCGGAGGCGTGGTTGCGGCGCTGCATGGCGAATCAGCTGGCCGGCAACAACAAAGCTGCCATCGCTGACTGCACTAAGGCGCTCGAGCTGCACACGAATGCCGATACCTTCTACTACCGCGCCCGCGCATATCACAGCGAGAAGGATCTGCATCGCGCCATCACGGATTATTCGAACTCCATCCTGGTGAAACCGTTCAATCCGGATGCGCATTTCTATCGGGCACAGGTGTGGCAGTCGCTCGATAATTTGTCAGGCGCGATTTACGGCTACAGCGAGGCGGCACGACAGAAGCAGGGGTTCACTGAGGCGATTCTGGCGCGCGCCGAGCTGCGCCTGTTCCTCGGCGACAAGACCGGGTATCAGCAGGATCTCGAGCTCGCAAAGCCAGCCGCCCGAAAGTAGGTGCGCGACATGAAAGTGGAGCCGGACTCGTAACTGAGCCGTGAGCGTAGGCGAGCGGTTGGCGGGGCTCAGGGCACGTCCCCGGGGG
>DASSSG010000220.1:0-3764 GCA_035708545.1 Bryobacteraceae bacterium
CGGCTTCATCAGCTCCGGCGTGGACGCCGAGCGCGAAGGTTTCCGCTTCGACACACGGTTACGTGGGAACTCGAACAGTGGTCACCTGTGGGGGACGCAGCTCACAGCCGGCCGGAAGGCGGAGCTTATTGAATACCTGAAGACCCGGTGAGGATGACGTCTGCTTCACCTGGACTCGGCCGCCTGTGATAATATCCACGTTTTCAGGGACAATTCGCGCGGCGCACGCACCCTCCCCCGCGCGCTTCCGCGCTCACACCCGTCCCTTCGAAGGAGGCAGTCTACCTCGTGAAGGCATACGAAACCAAAGACGTCCGTAATGTGGCCGTTGCCGGGCATGGGAACGCAGGCAAGACGCAGCTCACCTCAGCGCTGCTCTATACGGCCGGAGCGACGAACCGCCTGACACGGCCAGATGAGGGCAACACCGTGACGGACTACGACGACGAGGAGATCGCGCGCAAGATCTCCATCTCCACGGCGGTTGCGGTGGCGGAGTGGAACAAGCGGAAGATCAATGTCCTCGACACACCCGGCTTCAACATCTTTCTCCAGGATACGCGTGCGGCCATGATCGCGGCCGACGCCGCGCTGATCCTCATCGATGGTGTGGCGGGCGTGGAAGTCGCGACCGAGAAGGCTGTGTCGTTCGCGGCAGAATACAACATCGGGCAGGCGTTCTTCATCAACAAGCTGGACCGCGAGCGCGCCAGTTTCGAACGGGCGCTGGAGAGCATTCATGAATTCTTCGGCCGGACGGCGATCCCGATTCAGCTGCCGATCGGATCCGAGAAGAATTTCACGGGTATCGTGGACCTGATCAACATGAAGGCGTACACGTACACGCCGGGCGGCGATGGCAAGGGCAAAGAAGGTGCCATCCCCGGCGACCTGGCCGACGCCGCGGCGTCCGCCCATGAGGCGCTCATCGAGATGATCGCCGAGGGCAACGATGCGCTGATGGAAGAGTTCTTCGATTCGGGCACGCTGCCGGCCGAGCACATTATCGAGGGCCTGCAGTCCGCCGTTCGTGAACGGCGTATCTTTCCGGTCCTCTGCGGCTCCGGCTATCAGAATATCGGCAGCGACGCGCTGCTGAATTTCGTCGTCGACTACTTCCCCGCCCCGCACGCGCGCGGCGCGGTGAAGGCGACCGTCAACGGCAGCGAGCGCGAGCGTCCGATCGCGGATTCCGAAGCTCCTGCCGCGTTTGTGTTCAAAACCATCGCCGACCCGTTTGCCGGCCGCCTGTCCTATTTCAAGGTCTATTCGGGCGCGATCAGGAACGACGATCACCTCATCAACAGCCGCACGAGCGCGGATGAGCGGCTGGCGCATCTCGGCAGCCCAATGGGCAAGCAGATTCAGAACGTCACGGAGCTCCACGCGGGTGACATCGGCGCTGTCGCGAAGCTTCGCGATACGCTGACCGGCGATACGCTCGCCGCGAAGGGCGCAAACGTGGCGTACCCGAAAGTAACGGTGCCGGAGCCATCCATCGCGTACGCGATCGAAGCCAGATCGCGCAACGACGAAGACCGGATGGGCAACGCGCTCGCGCGCATTCTCGAGGAGGACCAGCAACTTCGGTTCTACCGTGATGCGCAGACGCATGAGTTCCTGCTGGCGGGAGCCGGCCAGCAGCATGTCGAGATCATCGTCAGCCGCCTGAAGAAACGCTACAACGTCGACGTCGCGCTGCGTGCGCCAAAGATTCCTTATCGGGAGACAATCCGCGGAAAGGCCGACGTGCAGGGCCGGCACAAGAAGCAGACCGGCGGCCATGGCCAGTTCGGCGACTGCTGGATTCGGATGGAACCGCTCGAGCGCGGCAAGCAGTTCGAATTTGCCAACGAAGTTTTCGGCGGCGCTATTCCGCGGAATTTTATTCCGGCCATCGAGAAGGGCATCCTGGAAGCCGCGGGCAGGGGCTATCTCGCGGGTTACCCGGTTGTCGACTTCAAAGTGACTGTGTATGACGGGTCGTACCACGACGTGGATTCCTCGGAGATGGCGTTCAAGATCGCCGCGCGCAAGGCGTTCAAGAACGCAATGGAGGTAGCCAAACCGGCCCTGCTCGAGCCGATCATGAACGTCGAAGTGCAGGCGCCGGTGGAGTACGCGGGCGATCTCATGGGCGACATGAACACCCGCCGCGGCCGGATCCAGGGCATGGACACCAAGGGCGGCACGCAGATCATCCGCGCGCAGGTTCCCATGGCCGAAATGCTCAGCTACCAGAACGACCTGACGTCAATGACGCAGGGCCGCGCAACATTCACAATGGAGTTCAGCCACTACGACTTCGTCCCGCAGGCGAACGCCGAGAAGATCATCACGGCGGCAAAAGCGGCACGCGCAGGCGAGGCCGAGGAAGAGGAGTAGTCGCATACCCGGCAGCGGTGGGCAGCTACGCTCCCGCCGCCGCCGTATGGACCTCCCGCCACTATCGGCATAGAATCACCACCGGAGTCTCCCCATGTTCGGTGCCCTCCTCAATTACCTGTTCCGCTGCCGCCATCGCCGGCTTACGAGGCCCATGACTCCGCTGAATGACAAGCGTATGCCCGAAGGTGACGCATATGTGGTCTGCTGCGAATGCGGGACCCGGTTCGCGTATGACACGCGTGAGATGCGGCTCGGCAAGCCCATCCGGGAAGAGCCGAGGGGTCCGCGGTAACGGGCCGGGTTCCTCCGCTTTGAACTCGCGCCCAATCGGTGGGATTATGTAGAAACATGTCACCAGACAACCGCAGTATCCTGGAAGCGGCCCTGCGCGGCCTCGAAGCGCGACGCGAGAGAATCGATCAACACATCACAACCGTGCGGCGAATGATGCGCGGTGGCACGGGACGCGGTCCCGGCCGGCCCGCCGGAGCAAAAGCCGAGGCCGAAGCCAGCGCGCGACCCGCGCGAAAAAAGCGGCGTTTCAGTGCGGCGGTCCGCAAACGGCTCGCGGAAGCCATGCGGCAGCGCTGGGCGGTGAAGCGCACGGCTGCTCAGGCAGCCGCCAGCAAGTCAAAAAAGAAGACAGCGGTGAAATCGAGTCGGGTTTTTGGCAGGAAGACGCTGAATGCAGCGGCACCGCAGAAAGGGCCCGCGGAGAAAAAACAGCCATTGCCGGCCTGAGAGGACCAGCAAGCCAGGTCTCCTGCTGATGGCCAGGTCGCAGGGAACTGGTCTACCCACAAACGCGGGCGGACGATTACGTGGTTTCCGGTACGTTTGTAATCTTGGCGACGATGCGGAATCCGCGCACAATGACCATTGGAGCACGTCTCTGACGACTTACTCGAACGCTACGCGCTCGCTCGTACGTCCGAGCCCGAGACAGCCTATGTCGAGGAACACCTTCTGATCTGTGAGGATTGTCGTGAACGCTTCGTTGCTCTGGAAGAATACACAACGGCGCTGCAGGGTGCGCTGCGCTCCTTTGCAACGGAGTTGATCGCCAGCCACGAAAGCGAGGGCCAGCCGGTCAATCTTTTCGTGCGGGCAGTTGGAGACAAATGGATAGCTCGCATTTCCGGTCCCCGTCTGGAAGGAGGCATTACCTGCGCGACGCGCGCTGAAGCCGAGGCGTATTGCCACAGGGCCTTTCGCGAGATGTTTCCCGAGCACCGCTGCGGATCCGCCTGCTACGTGGCCGGCCCGTCGCCCAAAAGTCCCGAGCAGCCCTGATTCCGTTCCGGCCGATTTGGGAGTAAGATGCGGGTGATGTCACACGTTGCCACCGTCCGCAAACTGTACGAGTCGTTCGCCCG
>DASSSG010000221.1:0-4135 GCA_035708545.1 Bryobacteraceae bacterium
GACCTATGGGTGGCGAATCGCCGCGATTGGATCGGCCAGCACTGCGCGGCGCGCCGGCGCCCAGGCCGCGGCGACTCCGCAGGCCACAATAATCACGGCAACAGGAGCCAGCGCCAACGGGTTGACTCCCAGAATCTGAGCGACCGACGACTCCAATACAGTTACCCCCACCCAGGAGAGCGTCGAGCCGATCGCGATGCCGGTTACGACCAGCGCGGTGACGTCGCGAACCACAAGCCACGTCAGGTCACCCGGACGCGCCCCCAGCGCGATCCGAATCCCAAGCTCGTTCGTGCGCTGTGCGACGGCGTATGCGACAACGGCGTAGAGTCCCACACCAGCCAGCAGGAGTCCCAGCCCGCCCAGTGCGCCAAGGGCCACAACGGCAGTGCGGAACAGCCCCAGCTCCTTCGCCTGTCGCTGCTTCATGGTCATCGCGTTCGTCACCGGGAGTTCGGGATGCAGCTGTCGCACTTCCTGCTGCATCAGGCCCACCAGCGCGGCTTCGTTGCGCGATGCGCGCGCGACGAGCGTCGTGGGCATCACCCCGGCCTGCGCCGCCGAGCGGTAGAAGAACTTCTTCGGAGCATCCGCAACCATATCGATGCTGCGCGCATTTCCGACCACGCCGACGATCTCGACTGGCTGGGTATCCGCGTGCGCGAAACGGAGCCGTTTGCCGACTGCGTTGGGCGCGCCGAAGGATCGGCGAGCGAAGGCCTCGCTCACCACGATCGCTTCCGGAGATTCAGGCGAACGCACAGGGCGCGGTCCCGCGCCGCCATACAGGTCAGCAACAGCTCGGGATTCGGCGGCGCTGGCCGCGATCGGTTGCGCGCGAGTTTCTTCAAAATCGCGTTCGTCAAAGACCCGTCCAAACAGCACCGGAATTCCGAGCGTGTGAAAGTAGCCGGGACCGGCAAACCGGCCTTCCACGCGGAAGGACTCGCCGTCGCTGGCACCATCGAGGCGGAACTCCTTTTCGAACTGTCCCTCCACCGGCAATCCGGTGGTGACGAACACACTCTCCACGCCGGGCAGCGACGCAATCCGGCGCCGTAAATGCTCAAACACTGCTCGGGCGCGGGGCATGTCATAACCCGCGTAACGCGGGTCGGCTTCAATTATGGCCAGGCCTTCCGGACGATAGCCCACACTTCGGTTTTGGGTGGCTGCGAGGATGCTCATCGCGAGCACGGCGCCGACCAGCAGCAGGAAGGAGGCCGCCACCTGCCCGGTCACCACGACGTTCTTCAGCGTGAACCACCCGCGGGCCAATGACAGCGAGCCTCCCGAGGATCCTTTCTCCTCCCGCAACGCTCCCGCGATATCCGGGCGCGTCGCCTGGAGCGCGGGTGTCAGACCAAACCCCAGTCCGCACAGCGTCGCCACGCCGATCGCAAATGCAAGCACGCGATAGTCGAGTTACATCGTCACGATCACGGGCATGTCGATGGTCGCGAGACAGCGAAGCCCCCAATGCGCAATCACGACGCCCACGGCTGCTCCCGCCAATGACAGAACCAGACTCTCCGTCAGCAGGTGGCGCACCAACTGCCGGCGTGTCGCGCCGAGCGCGAGCCGTACGGAGATCTCCGTGGACCGCGCGCTGCTGCGCACCTGCAGCAGCGTCGCCAGATTGCTGCACGCGATGGCCAGCACCAGTCCAACGACACTCAACGCAGCAGTGGCGACAGGCTTCAGGAGTCTCTCGCGCGGATGAACGTGCACGTCATCGGTCGCCAGCACGGTGATGCCACGCCCGGGGTCGGTGTCAGGATAGTCTGCGGCCAGTCGCTGGGCGGTCACCTTCATGGCGGCCTGCGCCTGCTGGATCGTAACGCCGTCGCGCAGACGGGCGCGAACCTGGAGGAACAGGTTTTCGCGATTCTCGAACAGGCGCGGTTGAGCGCCGGCTCCGGAATTGGGTTGCAGGTCGGTGCGGCCGATCGGCATCCAGAGAGAGGCGACAAGGGCATTGCTTCGCGAGCTGGTGAGCGCCATTGGTCCCACGCCGATCACCTGGACGGCGTTTCCACCGACAATAAGCGTCCGGCCGAGCACATTCGGGTCCGCGCCAAAGTCACGCGTCCACGCAGTCCACCCCAGCACGGCGACCGGCTCGCCCCTGCGCTCCTCGTCGGCGCTGAACCACCGGCCCAGCGACGGCCGCATGCCCAGGACATCCAGATGATTCGCGCTGGCGTATTCGAACAAGCCCCCGTGGATGCT
Source organism: Bryobacteraceae bacterium (assembly GCA_035708545.1). GTDB lineage: Bacteria > Acidobacteriota > Terriglobia > Bryobacterales > Bryobacteraceae > DASSSG01. The sequence goes on from DASSSG010000221.1 coordinate 2,233, forward strand.
GCCCGGCCGTCCCTGGGCATCGACGATCTGGTAGCGTCCCTCTGTCAGGTTGTCGGCCGCTACGCCGGCAAACACGGCGGTCTCCATTTGCAGGTCGAGGAACGCGGGCCAGGACACTCCCTCCGGCTCGCCGGATTCGGCGTCGTTTTGGTACACGTTGACCAGCCGCTCGCTGTCGGTGAAGGGATGCGGCTGGAACAGCGTGTTATTCAGAATGCTGAATACAGCAGTGTTGGCGCCGTTGCCGAGCGCGAGGATCACGATGGCGCCAGCAGTGAACTGCCAGTCCTGTCAGCAAGCGGCGCACGGCGTGTTTGCCGTCGCGCCGCAGCGCATCGAGCATCTGCCATCCAAACGCATCACGACATTCTTCGTTGTGGCGGCCGACGTCGCCCCCGAACATGGGTATTCGTTTCACGCTGTGACCCCGTTCAATGTGGGAGACGGAGAAACGCCGCCAGGATTAACGTTGGTGGCCGCTGCGGCTTTGGCATCAAGTCACGGACCCGGACCTGAGCACGCTTATGACGGTGTAATTACCGGGCCAGCCGCTGTATCTCGGATTCTTCGGCGGAGTGGAGACTTCAGGCTCGCTGATCCCGTCCGAGCTCCGAGCTAAGCGCGCCGTTCGGCCAGAGGTGAACCTCCTGCTCCCGCTCGGCTGCTGCCGCGATGGCGGAACTGATCAGGAAGCCGCAAAAACGCCAGTCGTTCTCATACGCGAACCGGCCAGGCTAACACGCCCGGCAGATCCCATTCACAGCCATTCGAAATTTCGCATCTGCCTGCAAACAGGCCACGTCAATCGCGAACTGGCCATCCGTGTTTGGAAGCGTGTCGGATAATTGATGATGCGGCGGGAACCGCGCCCGTAGTGCGTGTGCACTCGAGCAAGTGTCCGAATTTGGGATTGGGTCCGTTTCGTCACCTGAGTCGGTGTGCGGCGATGCCCAGTTCGAAGGTGTCCGTTTATGGGATTGGGTTTGTTTCGTCACCTCAGCAGAGCACGTAAATACCAATGAGCACCACTGCCGCTCCGAATCTCGGGACCCGCGGCCAGGCCGCCAGCGAAGCGCTTGACGCGTGGACGCGCGACATCATCCAGTGGCATTTCAGTCCCGAGACCGGGTGCCCGTTCTGGCTAAATTACGCCAGCCGGCTGGATTGGGACCCGAGACGCGAGATCCGCACCTACGACGATCTCGACCGCTTCAACTTCTTTGAGGACGAGTGGCTGCGCGGCGGGCCGGTCCGGCAGTGGGTGCCGTGTGCGTATGCGAACCGGCCGGTCTCGGTGTTCGAGACGGGCGGCAGCACCGGCGTACCAAAAGCCCGCATCAGCATCGAGGACTTCCGCATCGATTACGAGCAGTTCAGCGCCACGCTCCCCGACGACGCCTTCCCGAAGGGCGCCGACTGGATATCCGTCGGACCCACCGGCCCGCGCCGCCTGCGGCTCGCGGTCGAGCATCTCGCGAACTACCGAGGCGGCATCTGCTTCATGGTCGATCTCGACCCCCGCTGGGTCATCAAGCTCATCCGGCGCGGCGCGCTCCAGGAGGCCGAGCTCTACAAGCAGCACGTCGTCGAGCAGGCGCTCACACTCATGCGCGCGCACGAAAACATCCAGTGCATGTTCACCACTCCGAAGCTGCTCGAAGCGCTCTGCGAGAAGGTCTCGCTGCGAAGGCTCGGAATCAAAGGCGTGTTCTGCGGTGGCACGGAGATGACGCCGCAGTTCCATCGCTTCGCGGTCGAAGAGCTGCTGGAGGGCATCTATTTCGCTCCCACCTATGGGAACACGCTGATGGGGCTGGCCGTACACAAGCCGCGCGATCCGCGCGATAACTACGCGATCATCTATTACCCCCCGGTGCCGCGCGCCATGATCGAAGTGGTCGAC
>DASSSG010000222.1:0-2297 GCA_035708545.1 Bryobacteraceae bacterium
AAGACGATTACCTGCGCCGCCTGCCGCCGGAAGCGAAGACCGTTCCGATGGTCGTGCTCGTGAATGCGGGCTCGGCTTCGGCCTCCGAGATCGTCGCGGGCGCTTTGCAGGACCACGACCGGGCGGTCGTCATGGGCCAGCCGACGTTCGGCAAAGGCTCGGTGCAGACGATCCTGCCCCTCGGTAACAATACCGCGATCAAGCTCACGACCGCGCGGTACTACACGCCGAAAGGCCGCTCGATACAGGCGAAAGGCATCATGCCGGACATTCCGCTGGATGACGCGGTATCGGAGCGCGCTGCGCTCAAGCTCCGGGAAGCGGACCTGACCAAGCACCTGATCGACTCCGCGACGACCGACAAGGACAAGGAGAAAGCACTCGCCACCGCCGTCCAGAAATATCAGTTCAAGCCAACTCCCCGGCCTCAGGATATCGACGAGAAGCTGATGAAGCCCGAGCCCGGAGAAATCGTGTCGGCGCACGACTACGAGCTCAATCAGGCCGTGGCGTTCCTGAAGACACGCAACACGACGGCAACGGCAAAAGTGAACTGACGCTCGGTCACTCAGCACAACGCCCGGCACAGTCCGGGCGTTTTGCTTTGGACCCGCCTCCCCTTCCACCTCCCATGAACGACGACCAACTGCTCCGCTATAGCCGCCACATCCTCCTGCCCGAGCTCGGCATCGAAGGGCAGGAACGGCTGCTCGCGTCGCGCGCGCTTCTGATCGGCGCCGGCGGGCTCGGCTCCCCGGCATCCCTGTACCTCGCTTCAGCCGGCGTCGGACGGATCACCATCTGCGACGGAGATGCCGTGGACCTCACGAACCTGCAGCGGCAGATCGTCCACCGCACCGAATCGATCGGCCTGAGGAAGGTCGAATCCGCGCGCGCGACGCTCCGTTCGATCAATCCGGAAGTGGAGATCGTCGCCATACCCGAGCGGGTCGACGAAAGCCGGATCGCGGAGCTCACGGCGGAGGCCGACGTCGTACTCGACGGCAGTGACAATTTCCAGACCCGGCACGCGGTCAATCGCGCCTGCGTGCGGCTCCGCAAGCCGCTGGTCTCGGGCGCCGCCGTGCGTTTTGACGGCCAGGTTGCCGTGTTCGACATGCGGCAACCGGAGGCACCCTGTTACGCGTGCCTGTTCCCGGAATCGGGCGATCAGGAAGAGGTGCGTTGTGCCGTGATGGGCGTCTTCGCACCAATCACCGGCATCGTCGGGACAATCCAGGCGGCCGAGGCGTTGAAGCTGCTTTCGGGAACAGGGGAGGCGCTGACAGGCCGCTTGCTCCTCATCGATGCGCTCACGATGCAGCTGCGCACGATCAAGTTCAGGAAAGACAGCGCCTGCACCGTCTGCGGGACCAGCACCGGTCGCTAGATGAGCGCGCGTGGCCTCGTTTACGCCGCGACGCCTTCCATCAGCTGACGCCATTGCCGGTTCCAGAGCTCCACCGGGTCGCGCCTGAAACCGCTCTTGGCATACTGATGCCAGCGCCCGGTGACGAAGCTCAGGATCAGGTTCGCGCATGCAGCCGCGTCGGTTTCGGGCGCGAGCTCCTGCTGGGTCACGGCAAAGCGGACCGCCTGTTTGAGCGTAGCTTCGAGGCGATCGTGAAGCTGGTTGATTCGCGCCTGCAGTCTTTCATCCTCATGCACGAGCGCGTCGCCGATGAGCACCCGTGTCATGCCGCGGTTCTTCTGCGCGAACCCGAGCAGGACGGAGACGACCGCCTCGACCTGCCGGATGCCGCTTTTCTCTTCGGTCGTGATCTTGTTGATGAGCGCGAACAGCGTCTCTTCGATGAACTCGATCAGGCCTTCGAACATCTGCGCCTTGCCGCTGAAGTGGCGGTACAGGGCGGCCTCGGATACCTGTAACTTCCCCGCAAGCGAGGCCGTGGTGACTTTCTCGGAGACGGGATTCTCGAGCATGTGCGCGAGCGTCTGCAGTATTTGAGTTTTCCGTTCCCCCGTTCTGGCCATCGTTCCCCCGAAGTCAGGCGAGCTGTGGCAGCACGTGCCGTAACTCGCTGAGATACGCGATTCTCACGTCGACATAGCGCGGTGCCCTTCGCTCACGCGTCACCCAGACCGTCTTCATTCCCAGCTTCTTCGCGGTGCGCAGGTTGGCAAGCATATCCTCGACCATGATGCAGCGCTGCGGCCGCAGGTGATTGGCGCGCGCGAGGCGGAGAAAACCGTGCACGTCGGGTTTCGGCCGAAAGCGCGTGCGCTCGATCGAGAACACGGCGTCGAAGAGATCCGAGATGCCAAGCGCTTTCAAC
>DASSSG010000223.1:0-6667 GCA_035708545.1 Bryobacteraceae bacterium
AACAACATCCGCGCTGCCGCCGTGCAATTCGAGCCCGTGCCCGGAGACAAGGCCGCCAACCTCGAAATCGTCTGCAAGTTCGCGGAACGCGCCGCCGGACAAGGTGTCGAGCTCATCGCTTTCCCTGAATGCTGCATTACAGGTTACTGGTTTCTCCGGAACCTCCCGGCCGCGGAGCTCCGCGCCATAGCCGAGCCTGCATTCTGCGGCCCGATCGCCGCCGAACTGCGCGATCTGTCCCGGAAGTACGGTATGACCATCGGCGCCGGCTTCGTCGAGGCGGGCGATGACGGCAAGCTCTACAACAGTTACCTCGTCGCCATGCCGGACGGCGAGATGCGGCGCCACCGCAAGATAAACGCTTTCGAGCACGACGCGATCGCCTGCGGGTCCGAGTACACGGTCTTCGACACGCCGCACGGAGTCCGCGTGGGCGTGCTTATCTGCTACGACGTGAACCTCGTCGAAAACGTGCGTATCACCGCACTGATGGGCGCCGAGGTCCTCCTCGCACCGCACCAGACGGGTGGGTGCCGCACGCGCAATCCCCATCTGATGGGCGTGATTGAGAGATCCGTCTGGGACAACCGCGAACGCGACCCCGAAACAATCCAGCGCGAGCTGCTCGGCGACAAAGGCCGCGGCTGGCTCATGCGCTGGCTCCCGAGCCGCGCGCATGACAACGGCGTTTTCCTGATCTTCAGCAATGGCGTCGGTGTCGATGATGACGAGGTCCGCACCGGTAATGCCATGATCCTCGATCCCTACGGCCGCATCCTCGCCGAGAGCCGCCGAGCCGGCAACGACATGATCACTGCCGATCTCTGCGGCTCACTGATCAGGGACAGCACGGGCCAGACCTGGATACAGGCGCGCCGCCCCGAGTTGTACAAGCCGCTCACTATCCCGACCGGCCGCGAGCGCAGCACGCGCAGCCTGAAATTCGGCGAGTAGCCGCTGCGAGAACTGATACAGTCAGCACGATGATTACCGGAATCGCCCTCCACTCGGTCAGTTACGCAGGCCGCTGGGGCCAGCACGCGCTCACGCTCGACCAATGCATCGATAAAGCCTCCGAGCTGGGATTCGACGGTCTCATGCTGATGGCGAAGCGCCCGCACCTGTCGGTGCTCGATTACCCGCCGCAGAACTGCCGGGACCTCCGCCGCCGCCTCGAACACGCCCGTGTGCGCGCCGTCTGCATCGCCGGGTACAACAACTTCACGGCCGACCTGGAACACGGAGATGTGCCCCAGATCGAGATTCAGGTGGCGCACATCACCGATCTTGCGCGCATGGCACACGAGCTCGCGTGCCCCCTGGTGCGCGTCTTCACAGCCTTCGAGCACCCCGCCCGCGCATGGGACGCGCAGTATGAGCTCGTGATCGGAGCGCTCCGGCAGTGCGGGCGTGCCGCCGCCCCGCTTGGCGTGACCATCGGCGTGCAGAACCACCATGACATAGCCGTCGATGCCGGCAGCCTCTGCGAGCTCATCACTGAGATCGCCGAGCCCAACTGCCGCGCCATCTATGACGCGTGGGCGCCCGCGGTGCAGGGGCTCGATCCCGTGCCCGCCGCCCGCCGCATGGGCGCGATCACCGTCCACACGACAATGGCCAACTACCAGCCACGGGCGCGCTGGATCTATGAGCCCGCCGTCGTGAATTACCGCTCCGCCACACCGCGCCAGCTTGCGGTGCCGATCGATGAAGGCAGCATCGAATTTCGCCCGTTCCTGCGCGCGCTTGCGGACGCGGGCTTCCGCGGAACCGTCGCCTATGAGATGTGCTCGCGCCTGCGCGACGGCGGCACGCTGGACGTGCTCGACAGCTACGCCCGCCGGTTCCTGAGATTCATGGAAGAACTGCGCCGCGCCGAGCCGGCCCTGTGGCCGGCTGCGCAGGCCGCATCCTGAGTCGTCGCGTTTCCAGCAGCGGAAGGATCGGAATCATCGATCAACGGACGCCTGACGCGGACACGGCCGCTCGCGTTTAACGGCTCAGGTCGGTCGTCGGCGCAGCGTGAGCATCGCAGCCAGGCCAGTCGCCAGCAGGCCGAATGTCGCGGGCTCGGGAATTGCTGCCGGTACGACCGAGATGTCACGAAAACTCACCCCACCTCCCAACGTTCCGACGAGCGTCGCCGCGCCGGTGGTCAGATTAATGGTGTACAAGCTGCTGCCGCCACCCGGAGCAGTGAGTGATGCGAAGGCAATGCCGGTCGCGCCCGAAATATCAAACCCAGTGAGATCCGACGTGTTGACGCCGAGAGCCCCGATTGTGGTGATTACCCCGGCATTGGGAGAAACAGGTGTACCGCCAGGACTCCCGAGCATGACCAGCACGTCTGTACTGGAGTCGATCCCGAACAAGGTAGTACTCGCGGCGTCGGCGAAGTTATTCGTATATGCGACCCCGGCGACACTCGGCGTGCCAGGGTTCAGCGGCGTGTCGACTGCGGTCAGTGTGCCCGTATCGGGATTGAGTCGCAAATTCTGGCCGGTATTGCTGACGACCCGTAAACGGTCCACGACCGGATTGAAGTCGACGCCGAACTCAGTCCCGCTCAACGGGGTCGAGAAAGTGCCCGAGCCGACCTGGGTGGCGGTTCCGATCGCAAGATTGATCGTGTACAACCTGTTGCTGCTGCCGAGCCCGTACAACGTCCCATTGACCGGACGGAAGTCAATCCCCAGCAGTGTCTCCCCGAGCCGGTAATCGGCACGCTGCTGAGCATCGAGCCGGGTGTCGCGCTGTCAAAGCTCGTCAGGACGTTTTGTGTCGTGAGACCGACAATCAGCTCCGCTCCTGCTTCCTGGACAGCGAGTATCGTGACCGCAAGAATGAGTGGTAGAACACGGTAGCGCACGATCTCCTCCTTTAGCTGTGGGAAAAAAGTCCAGCACAAAATGTTGCCTTTAGAACTGGAGTGGTAAGTGCTCTGTCATCTCATTCGGGGGAACAATCATTCGGGGGAGCGACCCGATCGCAAGCCCGTTCCTGCCCTGGCCTGCGCGGCCGCGACAAACACGCAACCGAGTCGCGTGTGCGGCTCCATGCTGTACGGTGCGCTGCAAACGTCGCAGCGTCAGCGACGGGCAACCGGGTACCCGATAGCTTCGGGTGTTCAGCGCGTGCAGGTGGGCACGCCGCGATCACAGGGCATCCGCTGCTGCCATCGAATGACAGCACACAGCGTGCGGCGGTGAGGTGGCGGCCGTTCGCGTCAACCTCCGCCGTGGCTCACTTACCCGGCTGCAGATATCGCGCCAGAAAATCGTAAATCTCCCTCCGCGATTCCGCAGCCAGTTTCGTGTCAATCCGATTGAACGAGTGCCCGCCGGGCGCCTCCTGGTAGATCTTGTACTCGAACTTCTTGCCTTCCGCCTTCAGCGCCGCAATCAGCCGCTCCACCTCGAGCACGTATACGTCGTCATCGATCGTATTCGTATGGATGAGCAGCGGCGTCGCAAGCTTCTTCACGTGAGAGACGGGCGAGCGCTCGAGATACGCCTTCACGTCGTCACGGGCGCTCTTGCCGACATGATCCCGGGCCGAGAAGATCGCACGATAGCTGTCGGTCGAGTACCCCATCCGTGCCACCAGATCGCTCACCGGCACCCCTGCGTACGCGACTGCAAACCCGTCCGGATGCTGAAAAATGTTCATCAGCGTGATCAGGCCGCCATGGCTCCAGCCAATCATGCCGACCCGCCTGGGATCGAGAAACGGATACTTCTCGAGCATCCAGTTGCGCCCGGCCCACACATCGTCCACCTCGCGGCCGCCGTAGTCGATCGCGTTGTACAGAGCCGCGCCATACCCCGTGCTGCCCCGGTACTCGGGCGCAATGATCGAATAGCCCTGCTCGACCAGCTCACGAATGACGTGGACGCCCGATGTCGAGAAATCCGCGTGCACGCCGCCATGCGCGTATACGATCAGCGGGTGCCTGCGCGAGCGGTCGAGATTCTTCGGGATAAACGTGTACGCCGGGATAATCAGCGGATTGGTCGCGCCCATCTGCGTTGGGTTTTGCACGCGAGCGAGCGGGAGGCTCGTATAGCGAACCTTGTCCACGTGAGCGATGTCGCCGAGCCGCATAAACCAGAGCACGTCATCGATGGCTTTGGCCAGCGCGTCGAAACGGTGCGTTTCTGCGCGGCGCTGCTCGGCGGCGGGGTCGCGCGGGGCGGGTGGAGCCGGAGCCTGTGCGAGCACAGGCTCAGCGAGCATCAGCACAGGCGCAAGGACCCACGGCGTTCCTCTCTGAAACATGAATCCAGCTTACGCTGGCAGGTGCTGCCGGACAGGGCTGAAGAACTTCTGGATGAAATCTGTACCGGTCTGCGTGGCCGCATCCTCGTTGTTGTCGAGGACGGGCACCATGACTCTGATAAGCGCGGTGTCGCTGCGGTTATAACGCACCGCATCGGCCACGACGTAGAACTTCGCCTTGTACTCACTGGCGATGGCGCGATCGCGTGACTGATACCAGTACAGTACGACGCTTTTTGCGTCGCCGCGGGAGATCACGTAACGATTGACCTCAATAGGCGCGCGGCCGGCAATCGGGATATGCATCACCTGGTTGATTGAGGGCACCCAACCGTTCCCGGGCAGGCAGTTCTTGGGCGAATGCGGCGCCTGGCCGGCACGCTGCGTCTTGAAGTATGCGATCCAGAGGTGCACGGGCAGCCGGCCGTCCGCCCGATATGACCGGGAGAGAGTCTCGTCGGCTTTCAGAACCTCCTGAACGGCCTCCTCGACCGGGTACTCCTCCACCATGTCCCAGTCGGCGACCTGTTTCGGCAGTTCCGCAAGCGGCCGTTTGGCCGGGATCGACTCCGAGCGGGAGAACCCGTAAGAGATGAGAGCCTGAACCGCGAGCACTCCGGTGAGAATGCGCGCAGTCCTGCTGCGAAGAAATCCGCCCTCAGCCGGCATGACGGTGACCGCCGATACGAATCATGAGGTGCAGCACCTGATGGAACACTACGAGAATCACGAGCGCGATCATGAAGATTACCCACCCGGATGCCGTATGAAAGAAGCCCTGCGCGAGCTCCGGGTTGATCTCGCTCATTACCCCCGTAATGGTTACGCGGCCGGAGTTCGCAATGATCGCGATCGGCACGGTTGCCAGGAACAGGGCCCAGCGAACCCACGTCCGCCGCTCGAAAAACCAGCCATACACCAGCGAGAGGAACGAGAGAGACAGAAGTGAGCGTATGCCGCTGCATGCCTCGACTACGGACAATGTCTGGCTCGGCAGTTCGAGGACGTTGCCCTGACGAAGCACCGGCGTGCCGAGCAGGTTCAGGATCGTCTCGGCTACCGAGCTGGCGAAAAACTGCAGCGGAAGGGTGATTCGGTTGTAGATGATTGACGGAATCGGCACCATGAAAAACAGCAGCACGATCGGGAAGGCAAGTATCCTCAGGGCACGCGTGCCGCCGGCGAACAAAATACAGCCGGCGATACTCAGAACGAACGCCGTACGGGCCAGAAACACCTCCGCCCCCAGCGTGGCAATCCCGAGCTGAAGTGCCGCATAGACGACGAGAGCCAGCCCCCACCAGTTCGTCCGAAAAGGCTCCGCGAACAGCTCGTGCCGGCTCTGCCACGCTATGTAAGCGGCGAGGGGCGGGACAAAGAACCCGTGTCCCATATCCTCGTCGCTGTTCCAGACCATGACGAGGCGGTTCAGAACGGGTGCGTAACAGAGGACCAGAAGTGCCAGAAACCAGAGCACACTGAGCCAGGGGATCTCGGCGTGAACCCGGGTTTCGGCACTTGTAGTAGCGGGGATACTCTTGGCTGCCGAACTCATTCCGTTCAAATTGAATACAAGTAATAGCCTACACCATGCTCTAACGACGATCTCTGTTTGCACTTACACGGTGGTCCAACCCTCGCGACGCGGCGTGTTCGGGCAGGGCACGCCGTAAAGTTCGGCTGCGGCAGCCCGCGCCCCGATGGCGCTCCCAGCCCCGCCGATAATCGCATCTACAATGGAAAGGTGGTAGTCTGCCGACTCGCGTTAGCGAGCAGCGTTGTTGTGTGCCTGGCCGTGGGGCTGCGGGCGGTCACGCCGGAATACATGCCCCTTGGGGAGATCCGTCCGGGCATGCGCGGGGTCGGCAAGACCGTCTTTCAGGGCGACCGCATCGACGACTTCGGCGTCGAGATCCTCGGCGTGCTCGAGAACGTCGGCCCGAAGCAATCGATCATTCTTGCGCGCCTGGCAGGCGGACCGCTCGATAAGAACGGTGTCCTCCAGGGTATGAGCGGAAGCCCCGTGTACATTAATGGCAGGCTCGCCGGCGCTGTCGCTCTGGCATTTCCGTTTTCGAAGGAGCCGATTGCGGGCATCCGGCCGATTGAGGAGATGCTGCGCGGCGGCGACGCACGAATGCCGCGCAAGACGAATGTGCGCGCCTCTCTCAAAGACGGCAGCCTCACCGAGCGGTTGCCGAAGCCCGAACCCGCCTCAGGCGGCCGCCTGATCGAGATCGCTACACCCGTGTCGTTCACGGGATTTCCATCCACCACGATCGATCAGTTCGCGCCCCAGTTGCGCGCGCTCGGCCTCGAACCCGTGCAGGGTCTGTCCGGCGGCAGCAGCCGCAACGCACCGCCGCCGGCCACGCCGCTGCAGCCGGGC
>DASSSG010000224.1:0-3811 GCA_035708545.1 Bryobacteraceae bacterium
CTCGAAGGGCCTGATAACCTGCCCTGCTGGTAACCGACCGCTGCGGTGAACGTGTGAATAGGACGGTTAAGTCTTATGACCCTTCACTTACGGCGAGATCGAACGCTTCGCGCAAAAACGGGATGATCGTTCTTAGGTCCTCGGCGGTTCGGACCAGTGCGACGTGCGAGACACGCTTGTCGCCCTGCCCGATTTTGACGAAGTACGGTGCGCTGGACTTGCGACCCAGGTGAATCACCACTCGCAGCGCATCCCGCATCACCGTCAGGTCCGCAAAGATGCGTGTCGTCCGGAACAGCGCGTACCGGTCACGCGTAACCACCTCCACACCGCCAAAGCCCTTTACCGTAGCCTCGAGTTTCCGGTAGAGATCGGCAAGTGCCGGTGGCCTGTTTTTGAGCAAGGTAGCAGCGCTGCCCACCCCGCACGCATGACGTTGATTTACCTGGCGAAAGGTCCGGTCACACTGCGGACATACCCAGGCCATAAGCTTCTTAACTACACCGCGAACGCATATCTGTCAACGTTCGGTCTCGACAGCGGTGTCTTGAGAGGCCCCGGCCTGACGCCATCGTTTGCGGCGTGCGAGGCGCCGCTTCTGAGGCCTGCTGACCCCGCCAGGTGAGTCACGCAGTCCTGCCGAAAGCCCCCTCTCGTTGAGGCGGCATGGCACTCCCCGTGAGGATTGCCATGACAGGTTCCTGACTATACGAGTCAGGGCTCGGCTCGCCGTTGTATCCTCACTCGCGGTGGTTCAATTCAACGCACCCCGGAGTCCCCGGTCAAAGACGGCAGGAACTCCGGCAGTCATCGTTCCCGCCATTCCCGCCTCTGCCTCGGCTCAAACGGCGGAACCTCCAGTGGCTTGATATCCCAGCACAACGCACGCTGGATCGAGTCCTCGCTGAACACCGCCGCCTCCGTATCCGCGAACTCGCACATATATTCCTGCCGGAATACCCGCTCGGTCTTCCGGCGCCGCTCCTCTGCCAGAAACCACTCCGGAATCCGCGGGCACTCCGTCGCCGGCACGCTCACCCGCATCCACATGTCCCCGCCGCGCGCCCACTCCTCCCAGAAGAAGCCGCGCCGCCCGTTCGGCGTGCTCATCAGCCACAGATCGCCGCCGCCCACCGCGATCATCGGCGTCACCGCGTCGTACAGTTCGTCCGGCACCTTAGCTGCCTCGTCGATCAACAGCAGGTTCACCGCCGAGAACCCGCGCACCGTCGCCTCCATCCCGGGAATTCCCACGATCCGCGACCCGTTCGGCAACAGCAGCGAGATCTCGTTATCGCCGTCGCCCCGCGCACGCACGCCGAGCCTCCGCACGAACTCTGCCGCCTTCCGCACGAACTCGCCGCTCTGCCGCTGCGCCCTGCTCACCACCAGCACCAGGCTCCCCGGCGCGGTCCACGCCCGGTGTACCGCCTTCGCCGCCGTGACCGTGCTCTTGCCCCACTGGCGAGTGCAGTTCAGCAGGCCGCGCTTCGTCCTGGCCCGCAGCACCGCCTCCTGCCGGGCGTCGGGATCGAAGCCCAGCCGGTCGCGCGCAAACATCACCGGATCGGCGCACTCCGGCTCCGCTCTGCGTCGCGTCTTCCTGTAGTTCCGTGTTCGCCAGCTTGCCGGCCAATCGAGCCTCATACTGCCGCCATCCTCGCGCGAACCGCGTTCAGAGGCATCGCTCGATTCCCGCCATGTCGATGAAGAGAAATGAAAAATAAATCCATCCATCGGCGCGAATGCACGGGTCAGTCCATGTGGGGCAGCTTGTAAAGCTGCGGCCGATTGTCAATCGACCTGCGGCGGCGGTGGGTCAGTTTGAAATACGACGCGCGTAGAAAGACTTCAGCAGAATCGGCGCAGTACGCTCGCTGATGGTCTCAGAACGCACGTAATATCCCGCTCACCGCGATTGTGGCGGGAGCGGCGAGGATACCCAGAGGCCCCGGCATGTCCCGCAGGACAGGACCAGCGGTTCACGACTGTTGGACGCCAGGAACGGTGTATTCTTCAACAGCCTCAGCATCGCCAACCAGCGAGTGCATCAGCTTCTCTAGTCCGGCTGCATCAAGGGTTGTGCGGCGACATTGCGTACACCAAAGCAGGTGATTACTCACGACGCGGAGGTCGGTATCGCATAGTTGCTTGAGCCGATATCGGTCGAGATCGGCGTGGGATGGGTGGTGTTGCATAATCCTTTCATCGACCCTGAGACCGCGCGAGCATAGCCCTCGCGTGCGGGGGTGGGAGGGTTGAGCGCGGGGGATTACGCACCATGTCCGAGCACCGGCCCGAACGGTTCCCAACTATATTCGGGCTTCCGTGGCTTAGGCTCCTGACGATCCAGCCGCCTGTCGTGGATCGTGACGATATCCGCTATGTTCCACAGCCTGTCGATGACGCCAGCGGCCATCGCAGGGGTTACGCGGAGGGTCTGATGGATGCGCACGAAATTGTAGTGCATGAAGTGAAGCGCCAGGGCCGCGATGTGGTTCTCGATTTTTTTTGCTGAAGCCGTTCGTTCGCGAGTGAACCGCCGCATGTGCATCCGCATCGTGAGGTTTGCCTGCTCGACGTAGGACGTGCCACTTATCACATTTCATTCGAAAACTGAATGACATTGGCGTCGAATCCTGCGCGCCGGTTGCCAGCCCGGCGCCAACCGCGTGCAACACGGCAACCCCCGGTGACAAGTCTTTGAAAAAAATCTTCTCCCCTGTTCTAAGTGACTTACCGCTGTTTCGCGATCTCCTGAAAACGGCCGAAATGCGACCCTCGCAGTGTATGAGCAAAGATCTCAATTCAAATACAAATGACAAAGAACGGCTCCGCTCGGGAGGGCCGCGCACCGAAGAAGGCCGCGCCAGCTCGTCCCAAAACGCGAAGCGTCATGGGGTCTTGTCGGAGAAGATCATCGTGCTCCAGGGCGAAAAGCTCGCCGAGTACAAAGAGCTTAAGCGCAACTACCACGAATCGCTGCGACCCGTCGGTTTTCTCGAATGCCAGCTCGTGGACGACATCGTCTGGTCCAAATGGCGCCAGATGCGCGCCATGCGCGTCGAGACTGCCACCATCGACGAAAAGATGGACGAAGAGCGCGAGTACTGGGAGCGCGAATGCCCCACCGTCGACGACGACACCCGTGCTGCGCACGCCATCAAGACCCTCGTCGATGAGTCGAACGACCTCCAGCACCTCAGCCGCTACGAGACGCGCTTCCACCGCATGTACCACCGCTCGCTTCGCCAGCTTCTCGAGCTGCAGGAGAAGCGCAAACTGGACGGCGAAACCATCGCCGCGGAACCACCCGAACCGCCGGAACAGAGCCGTGATCCTCAGGCAGCCAGCGCCAGGCAACGCGCCAACATGAATTTGCCAAACGAACTCGCCGGCCCCGAACCCGCCGCCGCCGCCCCGGCGTTCACGCCGCGCAACCCGATTCGCACACCCGCCGCCGTCGAGTCTCCGCCGCGAATCACTGCTGCGGCGTAGCTTGCGGCTCGCAAGAGCGGTTGTACAGGTCTTTGAAAACTGAATGCATCGCGTTCGCCGCGCGATGCTCGTCACCGAGCCCGGCCTCCTGCCGAGCCCGTGCGCCATTCGTGTCGGCGCGCGGGCTCGCGAGCGGCCGCGCCGTAATCCGCTGCTCGCCTGCGCATCGAGTAAGATCAGGAGAGCCGCCGCGCTGCCGCCCTGGCCTGACTTATGAGACTTTGTTCCACACTCCTGATCGCCGCATCACTAATGTCCACCGAGCTCTCCAACGAACAGATAAAAGCACACCTCTCGAAGATGCGCGAATCCG
>DASSSG010000225.1:0-4181 GCA_035708545.1 Bryobacteraceae bacterium
CAACGCTCGAGATCGCGCTCGGCCAGATCGGCGGCGCGGCCGTGCGTGTCGTCTCCTCCGCCGCCGAAGCGGAGTCTGTGCTCCGGACGGACACGCAGATCTGCGCTCTGGTGACCGATGTGAACCTGCCCGACGCCAGCGGCCTCGATCTCGTCAAATGGGTCCGGTCGCTGCCGTCCGCGGCGCGCCTGCCGATTGTGGTGATCAGCGGCGAGAGCGACCCCGAAACGCCGCGCGCCAGTCTCGGACTCGGAGCCGACGCGTTCTTCCCGAAGCCGTTTTCCCCCGCCCTGGTGAGGCAGAAAGTCGAGGAGCTGATATGCAGAGCGGCGTGATTCGCATGTGCTGCGTGACGGCCGGGATGGCCCTGCGGCTGTGCGCTCAATCCGAGGTTGACCTCAGGGCCATCCTCGATCGTCTGGACCGGCTCGAGCGCCAGAACCGCGACCTGATTGAAGAGGTGCGCGCTCTGCGTTCCGAGCTGACGGCCGCGCGAACGGCGGAGCAGCCGCAGCAGGCGCCGCAGGCAACGCCGCTTCCGGAACGTATCGCGGTGGCCGAGCGGCGCATCGAGGAGCACGCCGAATCCAAAGTCGAATCGGCGCAGAAGCTGCCGGTGCGGCTCACCGGAATGGTGCTGTTCAATGCGTTTCGGAACGGCCGCTACTCCGGAACAGACGAGTACCCGCGAGTGGCCGCGCTGAACGCCGGCAATCGCTTTTCCGGCGCGATGGTACGCCAGAGCGTAATCGGGCTCGAGTTCAACGGAGGGCAGACGATCGGCGGCGGCCGCCTGTCCGGCTCCCTGTTCATGGACTTCTTCGCCGGCTCGCAAAATACCCTCGGGCACACGGTCCGCATTCGCACAGCATCCGCGCAGATCGACTGGGCCCGCACCACGCTGCTTGTCGGACAGGAGAAGCCGATCTTTTCGCAGCGCGATCCGACCTCACTCGCCATGGTGGGCGTCTCGCCCATGACGGGCTCGGGGAATCCCTGGTTGTGGCTGCCGCAGGTGCGCGTCGAGCGGCGCTTTACGTTCGGAGAGGAAACGGGATTGCGCGCGCAGATCGGGGTGCTGCAAACAAATGAGACCGCCGCAAACACACCGGCCGCATTTGCATCAACGCTGGCGCGTGCGCGCCCGGCGCTCGAAGGCCGTTTCCTCTTCCACGGCGGCAAGCTCGAAGTGGCGCCAGGTTTTCATCTCAGCACCACACATGTCGCCGGGATCTCGGTGCCGGCCAACGCCTTCTCCGTCGACTGGCTGTACGCGCCGTGGCCGTCGGTGCGGTTCACGGGCCTCGCCTACGGTGGCGCGAATCTCGCCAGCCTCGGCACCCTGCGCCAGGGGTTCACCATCCTCGGGCCGCGCGATGCGATCGCAGTGCGCACCCGTGGCGGCTGGGCACAACTCGAGCTGATTCCGGCCGCTCGCCTGTCGTTCCATCTGATCGCGGGACAGGCCGACGATAATGACAGAGATCTGCGTTTCGGGGGAATCGGCAAGAACCAGACCTACGCGGCGAACGTTATGTATCGCATAGGACAGAATTTCATAGTTGCGTTCGAGGGCTCGAGGGTTCGCACGACGTACCTCCGAGGTCCGGTGCGGCGCAACACGCACTATGACCTCGCTTTCGCGTACCTGTTTTAGCGCACTCCTCACTCTCTCGCTCGACGCGGCCTCGGTCAGCGGGAACATCTCCCTCGTGGGGTCGAAAGAGCGGCGCGTGCGCAGCGCGCGCGATTTCTCCGGCATCGTGTTATGGCTCGAGCCGGCCAACGGCGAGCGCCCCGATATACGCCCGCGCGCCGCCACCATGCTTCAGAAAGACAAGACGTTCACGCCGCACGTGCTCGCCATCCCGGTAGGCTCGACGGTCGAATTCCCCAATTATGATCCGATCTATCACAACGCCTTCTCGAATTACAGCGGGCAGGTGTTCGATGTGGGGCTATATCCACCCGGGAAGACACGAACCGTCCGTTTCCGGCGCGAAGGAATCGTGCGCGTCTTCTGCAACATACACCCGAGCATGAGCGCCGTCATCGCGGTGCTCAGGACGCCCTGGTTTGACGTCAGTCACCGGGATGGTACGTTCCGTATCCACGACGTGCCCCCGGGCGAGTACACTCTGAAGATATTTCACGAGCGCGCGACGGAGGCGACGCTCGAAGGTCTGGAACGGAAGGTAACCGTCACGTCGGACATGGCACTGAGAGACATCGCCATCTCCGAAGCGGGCTATATCCCGCTGCCCCACAAGAACAAGTACGGCCGCGATTATCCAGCGGCCGGCAACGATCAGTTGCCGTTGTACGGTCCGGGCAAATGATACGGCGCGTTCAGGTGTCGCTGCTGTGGAAGATCCTGCTGTCCACGTCGCTCGCCATCACCCTGCTGTTTGGCATCACCGCGTGGGTCGTGCAGAGCCGCGCCGCACAGGCAACGTCCGACATGCTGCATGAGGAGGTTCGGGCGAGCTTTCAGACGTACGACTCGCTCTGGAAGTCGCGGGCAGCCACGCTCGCGGCTGTCAGCCGGGTGCTGAGTTCCATGTCCGACGTGCGCGCCGCCTTCAGCACTGGCGACCGTCTCACGATTCGCGATACCGCGGGTGAGCTGTGGGCGCGCATCTCGGACGCGGACGCGATCTTTCTTGTAACGGATCCGCAGGGGCACGTGATAGCTTCGCTCGGCGGCGAGCCAAGCCAGGCCATCGAGGGCGACCTGCCTTTCGTGGGCGCCGCGCGGGCGCGCTTTCCAGAACAGGCCTCCGGCTTCGTGTTCCTGAACGACCGGCTGTATCAGGTGACGGTCACCCCCGTGTACGTGCAATCGGGGTCCGAGCAGGTGCTGCTCAATGTCGTGGTCGCCGGATATCTGGTGGACAAGCAGCTCGCTGAACATCTCAGGGAGGCGACCGGTGGGAGTGAGTTCGTGTTTCTGGCGGGAGAACGCGTGCTTGCGTCCACAATGAGCAGTGAACACAGTCGTGAGTTCGCGCAGGCGGCGCGATCAGGCCACAGGCCGCTCGATTTCGCGCCGTTGCGTACCGAACTGCGCGATCTGACTGGCGCCCGTATTGCGGAGCTCTGGATCCTGCGGTCGTTCGAGAGCGCGCGAAAGGCAATCGCCACGCTGCGCCAGAATATCTTTCTTATCTATCTGGCGGCACTTATTGTCGGACTGGTATTAACCGCGCTGCTGGCGCGGCGGATTCTGGAGCCCATCCGGGAGCTCGATCGCGCGGCGGCCGAGGTATCGCGCCAGAACTACGATCATCGCGTGCAGATCGATCGCGAGGACGAACTGGGCCGCCTCGGCGCCACGTTCAATTCGATGTGCGCCTCCATCCAGAGCGCTCGGGAGGACCTTATCCGGCAGGAGCGCATCAGCACGATCGGGCAGTTGTCCACATCGATCGTTCATGACCTGCGGAATCCGCTGGCGGCAATTTATGGCGGCGCGGAGATGCTCGTGGATGGCGAACTGCCCGGTGCGCAGGTGAAGCGGCTGGCAGGCAATATCTACCGCGCGTCACGCAACGTCCAGGACATGCTCCAGGAGCTGGCCGACGTCTCCCGTGGCAAACCGGAACGTACGGAGCCATGCCGCCTCAGGGACATCGTGACGGCGGCGTACGAACCCGTGCGGCAACTTGCCGAGACATCGAAGGTGGAGCTGCGGATTGCGGTCCCGGACGAGATTGAAGTACCGCTGGCGCGTGCTCGCATGGAGCGGGTGTTCTCCAACCTGCTCGTGAACTCGGTCGAAGCGATGAAGAATGGCGGGCAAATCGAGATCACGGCGGAGCAGGTGAACGGCAGCGTGTACGTCGATATCTCGGATACCGGGCCCGGCATCCCGGCCGAAGTACGCCGCCGTCTGTTTCAGCCGTTTGTCACCGAGGGCAAGCGCAATGGGCTCGGACTGGGTCTCGCGCTTTCAAGACAGACGGTGCTGAATCACGGCGGCGATCTCTGGCTCGTGCAGGATTCCGGGCGCGGTGCCCACTTCCGGATGAAACTGCTGGCAGGTTAGACAAACTCTTTACACAACCGCTACGACTTGCCGGCCGCATCCCGTTCAGAATTGCCTGTGTGATGTGGTCTCGAGCGAAGTGGTTCGTGGCAGCAACAGCAGGCGTCGCGGCGCTCCAGCTGGTCCCCGCGGG
>DASSSG010000226.1:0-2133 GCA_035708545.1 Bryobacteraceae bacterium
GACTTGACCGACGAGGCCGTGGAGTGGCTGGATGCGGCGATCGGAGTCGCAGCCGACGGAAGCCGCTCATTTCCCCCGGTGCTGGGGACCGGCGGCAACGAAGGACGCCTCGACTATACGAACAACTTCATGTCGCGTCTCGCCTCGTTGCTGATCGCGCCAGACAAGAAACTGCCCGCGCGGGAACTGCTCGGCAATTGCCTTCTCGGGCAACCCACGAAGGGACTGCAGAGCTTCTCGGCAGGCCAGTACGATCCCGGGCGTGCGGGTGGCGCCAATCAGGGTCCAGGGGTAGCTCACGAGACGCCCGTGAATCCGTGGGATTTGATTTTCACCCTGGAAGGCGCAGTTGCCTGGGCCAGCGGATTGTACCGGCGGCAAGGCGTGAGCTACCGATCCATACTGTGCAGTCCGTTTACGGTATATCCGACGTCGGTTGGGTACGGTTCGGCATCGGAAGGCGACGAGGCGCGTGCCGAGTTATGGACACCACTATGGCACCGGCCTGTGCAGTACCCGGAATTGCGGGCGTTGTTGCGCGAGGGCCGTGCGAGTGTGCATGGCCGCGCCGCCCGCAACGGTCTCGAGTTTGCCGAAGCGGCGTGCTCGCTCGGCACAGACCGTGGGATCAAGCGGTTCGTCCGGTACAACCTGCTGAAGCGAAGGGGCGATTCGTTCGTGGCCGTTCCGACGGGGACGTTTGAGCGGGAGTACCGAAGTGAAGCCGATCTTATCCGCGAGATGCGGAGCTTCCTCGAGCGGTACTCGCGGCTTTTCCCGGCGAAGGACGGGTCACGCCGACAGATCGAGGCGGCGATGATGAACGTCCTGGCCGGCAAAGACGGCGCGAGCATTCGAGACATAATGGCGGCGCTCGGACGCAGGCTGCGCCGGGTTGGCATGACTACCGAAAACAGACTGCCTGCCCAGGAACTCCCGGCGAGGCTGTGGCTGGAGGCTTGCGAGTTCGCACGCTGTGTTGAGGTGCGGATCGCCGCCGCGCTTGCCTCTTTATTCACTCGTGACGTCGGCAGCATGGCCGACCACCTTTCACGCGGTCATAACCGCTTCGCCTGGGAGGGAACGACGCTGCCTGCGCGCTTGCTTTCGGTTCTCCAGCGGAGGCTGCAAATCGGCATCGCAGAGGAGACGGAGGTCAATCCGCTGCGCGGGCGATGTGAGATCCATGCCGGGGATGCAACGTTGTTCATCGAGGGCTCGGTGGATGACGATCTCATCGAAGAACTGACGTTCGCCTTTGTCACGCTGAAATGGGGCGAGTTCGAGGGAATGGACAAGCCCATCGCGGCGGAGGTGTCGCCCATTCACGCCGTGCTCAAGTTGCTGTTCCTGCCCGGGAGGATTGATGTAGATGGTGAGGGGAAGCGGCTGACGGGCGACGCGCGAGTTCTTTCGCTGCTGCGCGCGGGCGACATCGCGGCAGCCTGCGACATCGCCGTACACCGGCTGCGCGTAGCCGGCCTGCGCCCGCTCCGGGTAAATTACTCGGGCGGCGAGAACGCCGAAAGGCTGGCTGGATCGTTGCTGATTCCGGTGTGGCCGCGGGCCCTGTTGACGGCCGGGATTCGGCACGAAAAAGAGAACGAAGCTTACGCATAACGAGGGACTTTCATGTATCTGGATGCTTTGAAGAAACAGCCGCGGCTTTTGATCGAAGCGGATCTGCGCCCCGCCGCGGGCGATCGCTTTCAGCCGACGGGCTTTGCGGACATCGGTGCGGCCGAGTATACGCGGCCGGACGGGACTGTCATGTTGCTCGTCGAAAGCGCGCAGTCGGTAGCTAACCGGCTGGAGAAGACGGTCATGGATGGCGAGGGCAGTTCGCTCGATCCTGCGCTCGCCGGGCTGCCGTACGTTGAGGCGGAGCTCGAAGGCCTGGCGGAGACTGTAAAGACGTCTTCCCTTGTCGAGGCGCACCGGATCGGCTCGCCGTACTTCCTGTTGAACAAGGAGTTTCAGGCGGCCATCGTGAAGGAGATGGCGTATAACTCGAAGCTGCCGCTCGACTGGAAGAGAATCTATGCGACGCTCTTCAAGTACGACCCGAATAGCCTCATTCACGGGGTCTTTCTTTCCCTGCTCGAGGGCGGGCGGGTGCGTGCTCCGCGCGCT
>DASSSG010000227.1:0-10274 GCA_035708545.1 Bryobacteraceae bacterium
GCCAGACAAGCGCCCGCGAGCCACCATGCGCTTCGGAACTGCTTCTGCTTCGCCGCCTCGTCGAGATTGACGAGCATGATGACGAACAGAAACAGAACCATGATGCCGCCGATGTAGAGCACGATCTGGACGGCAAAGAGAAACTCCGCCTTTTGCAGCAGGTAGAGGCCGGCCACGCCGAGAAGCGACACGATCAGGGACACGGCGCTGTGCACGGCGTTGCGGCGCGTGACGGTCGCGATCGCTCCGCCGATGGTGAGCAGCGCGAACACGTAGAAGAAGAATGCGTCGAGGTTCGGCATCAGTGTGTGTACCGGGTCGGCCGCGGGCCCTCTTCGAGCATCTGCCGGTCCCAGACAGCTCCGTCTCTCGAGTAGGTCGCCAGCTCGAAGTCCTGCGTGAGCTCGAGCGCGTCCACCGGGCAGGCGTCTTCGCAGAGACCGCAGAACATGCACCGCGACAGGTCGTAAGTGAAGTTGATCAGCTCCTTGCGCCGAGTTTGCTCGTTTCTTTCGCTGGTGACAACGATAAGATTCTCGGGGCAGGCGACCGCGCACAGGTTGCAGGAAATGCACAGCGTCTCGCCGTTTTCGGGATTGACGTTGAGGCGCGGCGCCCCGCGGAAGCGTTCTGCGACCCTGGGCCGCTCGGCCGGGTACTGTTCTGTATAGATGTATTTCGGGTGCTGGTTGCGGAACGTGACCCAAAGGCCCTGAAGCAGGTCAACCAGGAAGATAGTCCGGAGGAGTTTCCGCATAGTTACCTGTCCACCTCTCCGAGGACGATGTCGATGGTGCCGATGATCGCGACGATGTCGGCGATGAGCGAACCCCGTGCCATCTTGTCGAGCGCCTGCAGGTTAATAAACGATGGCGGGCGGATGCGCACGCGATACGGGTTCAGCGACCCGTCGCTGACCACGAAATAGCCGAGCTCGCCCTTGGGGGCTTCGATCGAGACGTACACCTCCCCGACGGGCGGTTTGATCACCTTCGGGATCCTGGCCATGATCGGCCCTTCGGGGATACCTTCAACGGCCTGGCGAATGATGCGGACCGATTGCCGCATCTCCTGCATGCGCACGATGTAGCGGTCATAGGTGTCGCCGTTCGGGCGCGTCGGGATTTCGAAGTCGTACCTGTCATAGCCGCTGTAGGGCTGCGCCTTTCGCAGGTCCCACGCGAGGCCCGCCGCGCGCAGCATTGGGCCGGTGACACCGTAAGACTTGCAGTCGTCGATGTTCAGGATGCCGATGCCGGTGAGGCGCTCGACCCAGATGCGATTGCCCGTCAGCAGCTCTTCGTATTCGTCAATCTTCGGGAGGAAGTAATCGCAGAAGCGTTTGCAGTCCTTCTCAAAATCCTCGTAGATGTCCCAGTTGAGGCCGCCAATGCGAAACGCATGCGTCGTCAATCGCGCGCCGCAGTACTTCTCGAAGATGTTGAGGCATTCCTCCCGCTCGCGCATCGTGTAGAACAGCGGCGTGATGGCGCCGATGTCGAGTGCGTGCGTTCCAAGCCAGAGCAGGTGACTGGCGATGCGGTTGAGCTCGGTCAGAATCACCCGCACGGCCTGAGCGCGCGGTGTGGCTTCCGCGTTCAGAAGTTTCTCGATCGCGAGGCAGTAACCGAGCCCGTTCGACACCGCCGCGACGTAGTCCATCCGATCGACGTAGGGCGCGAACTGCGCGTAAGTCCGGTTCTCGGAGATCTTCTCGACCCCGCGGTGGAGGTATCCGATGACGCAGTCGGTGCCCATCACTTTCTCGCCGTCGAGTTTGAGGATGACGCGGAGCACCCCGTGCGTGGACGGGTGCTGCGGGCCCATGTTCAGCACCAGTTCGGTGGAATCGAGAAACGTGGCTCCAGGCATCGTTGGTTAATGCCCGCTTTCGATGGCGAGGTTCTCCTTTACCCACTGGTCGTCCATCTGGGTAATCCCGTACTCCTTGCGGAGAGGGTGGCCCTGCCATTCGTCGGGCAAGAGAATGCGGCGCAAATCAGGATGATGCGCAAATTCGATGCCAAACATGTCGAATACCTCACGCTCGAGCCAGTTGGCCGTTTTGTGAATGGCGGCGATCGAATGGGGCTTTTGACCCTCCAGCACGCGGGTCTTTACGCGCACTCGTTCATTGCGGCGGAAGCTGTAAAGAATGTAGACCAGCTCGAAGCGTTCCGGCTTGTTCGGATAATCGACGGCGGTGAGGTCGACCAGGTAGTCGAAACCCTCTTCTGTTTTCAGCGCCTCGATGATGGCGGGCACGGACGCAGTCTCGGCGACCATGAAGTTTTGCCCGAGATAGGTCGCAAACTCGCTGATCGCCGGGCCGAACTTCGCCGCCAGGCGCTGGGTCATTTCGTTATCCCAGGGCGCCGAGGCCATGGGTGGGGTCGGTTTTGGATTCATCCTGAATTGGGTGGCGGCCCGCCCGCCCCGGCGGTGCACGGAGGGGAGGTGCACCGGCGGGGTGGGGTTGCTACTGCTGTTGACACTTTCATGCTTGCACACGAGGTGCCATGGTCGCGGCCGGAGCGGCCTCCACTGGCGGTTGCCGGAGCATCCGAGCACTTTGCGCGTCTTGAGTATACCTGATGCTCGCGCGAGCCCGGCCGCTCGCGTGTTGGAAACACAGCAGGTTCAAGCGGTTGCGGACTTCGGGGCGGCCTCGCCGCTATCTGCCGACCGCAGCCGCTTTCTCGGGTGTGACAACGGCCTGCATGCCGGCTGAGATCACTTCCTGAGCACGAAGCGCGTCGCGATGCGTGACAGGGAACGGCCGGCCGGTGCGGCAGCAGTCGATGAACGCCGCCAGCTCAGCTTTGTACGCAGGTCCGAAGCGGTCGGCGAACTCGGGCAGCGGCTGGGGATAGCGGCGCATTGTGAACGTTCGATGCGCAATCGGCTCCCCGCGGCCACGGCGCCCGTATGCGTCGACCGTAATATCGAACGGGCGCTGATTGAAGCGGCCAATCTGAATCTGGCCGTCCTCGCCGAAGATGATCGTCTCCACCCGATAGCCTGATACGTGATTCCGGCTGACCTGGACCTGCGCGGTCAGCTCTCCTTCGAACCACAGGAGCAGCAACGCGTCGTCAAAGTCTTCTTCGGCGGTTGTCAGGCGATGACTGTAAATCCGCGATCCGATCGTCATCGCAGCGCGCGGGATGCGCTCCGTCAGCCAGAGAATCTCGTCCACGTTGTGGATGGACATGTCCGGCAGGATGCCCCCGCTCCTGTAACCATCCGGGGCGGGCCCCGAATCCTCGAGAGCCGAGTAGATCTTGAACACGCGTCCGATCGCGCCCGCCGCCATCAGCTCGCGGGCGTACTGCAGCGGCGGATCGAAACGCCTCTGGAAGGCGACCATCAGAGCGTTCGGAGAATCGCGGTCGAGCTCCGCCGCGAACTCGCGATCGCCCTCCAGGGTTCCAGTGAGCGGTTTTTCGAGCAGCACCCGGTGTCCGGCCCTGATCAGGGTAGCTGCGTGCTCGCGATGGTGTTCTGTGGGCGTGACGACGAACGTTGCTTTGCAGACGCCGCTCGCGGCGAGTTCGCCGGCCGTGCGGAAGAGAGGAACGTCGCAGCCGTGCTCGGCGGCGAAGCGGCGGGCCCGCTCAATATCGATGTCGACCAGCGCCGCTATTTCACACGCTCGCGTCTCACGCTGCAGCTCAATCAGATGCAGCGCGTGCAGCTGGCCCATGCGGCCGATTCCGGCCAGTGCGATCTTCAGAGGTTCTGCCATGTTTGTCTCCTCTCCTTCATTGGGCCGCGGTCCTGGGCGACAGCAATGCCTTTACGTCAGGCCGATCGAGATCGCTCTTCACGATCGCGCGCGCGGGAAGGTTGAGGCGCTTCGGCGGATTGCGGCCCGCGAGCTTCTCCGCGAGCGAGCGTACCGCTTCGTAGCCAATACGGTACGGATCCTGCACGAGCATCACATCGATTGTTCCGTCGCGCAGCGCCTCCACGTGAGCGTCGCTGAAATCGAACGTAATCAGCCTGATCTTGCCCGCCAGGCCGCGACTCCTGACCGCCTGAATCGTGCCCAGGGAGCTTGGTTCACTCGATGCGAACAAACCGGCCAGCTCAGGATGAGCGGTGAGAATGTTCTCAGCCGCGGCCCGCGAGCGAGCGCGATCCGACATGCCATACTGTCGCGCGACAATCGTCATCCCCGGGCACTCTTTCAGGGCCGTTTCTTCGAAGCCTTTTTCGCGCAGGACCGTGGACGTTCCCCCGGGCTTGTGCATCACCATGCCGACAGCGCCGCGGCCCCCGATCAAATCCCGCAGGCGGCGAGCGGCTGTGCAGCCGGCGCCGTAATTGTCCGTCGCCACAAACGTCGTGTAGCCCTCGACGTTGACCCCGGAGTCGAAGACGGTCACGGGAATGCCGGTGCGAATCGCACGCTCGACCGGGGCGGCCAGTGCGCGCTCGTCGGTAGCAGAGATGGCGAGGGCGTCGACGCGCCGATTGATCATCGATTCAACGATCTGAATCTGGCGGTCGTGGTCGGTTTCTTCGTTCGGGCCGTTCCAGAGAATGTCGACATTGAACTCGCGTGCGGCGCGGCGGACACCCTGTTCGATGTTGACGAAGAACAGATGCGAAGTGGCCTTTGGAACGACGCCGATGAGTTTGGCAGAAGTCGAGCGGCAGGCGCTCAGGAAGGCAAGCGCCGGAGCGGCGACAAGCTGGCGGCGCGTCGGCGCCGCGCACGCGCTCTGCTGCTGTGCCATCTTCACTACGGCTGCATAGTACTACTCCGTGACAAGCGCCGACCAGCCGAACTGAAGGTGCCCCGGCACGCCCACCGCGCGTCCTGCGAACAGAGTAAGCTGTTCTCGATGAACCGGCGGCGCTTTCTTACACAGCAGCATGATGGCCGGCAGTTCGAGTGCCATTCAGGCGGCAGTGCGGCCATCGGATCGCATCCGTGTCGGCGTAATTGGTTGTGGCGGGATGGGCCGCATGGATCTCGCCGACTTCCGGCGCCAGCCGGACGTCGATATCGCTGCCGTCTGCGATGTCTTCCAGCCGAACACGGAGCGCGCACGCGAGGCGGCCGGCGGCAAAGCAGAGGCATATTCCGACTTCCGCCGCGTGCTCGACCGCCGCGACATCGACGCCGTCGTCATCGCGACGCCCGATCACTGGCATGCCCTCATGACCGTGCTCGCGTGTGACGCCGGCAAGGACGTGTATGTCGAGAAGCCTGTGTCACACAATGTCCGCGAAGGCCGCCTCATGGTAGACGCCGCGCGCCGCAATCGCCGGATCGTGCAGATCGGCCTGCAGCAGCGCTCCGGGTCGCACTTCCAGCGCGCCGTCCGCGCCGTGCAGGAAGGCCGCATCGGGCGCGTGCACTTCGCGCAGTGCTGGAATCACACCGGTGCCGCGGATCCGAAGGGCATGGGATTTCCGAAGGATACCGCCCCGCCGGCTGATCTCGACTGGGATATGTGGCTAGGTCCTGCCCCGAAAACGCCATACAACCCCGCCCGGCGGAACTTTCGGGTCTGGTGGGACTACGCGGGCGGAGAGCTCACCAACTGGTGTGTCCACCTCATTGACATCGTGCATTGGGCCACGGGACTCGATCGGCCGCTGACCGTCGCCTCGAGTGGCGGCAAGTATCACATCAGGGACTGCCGCGAGTGCCCGGACACGCAGGAGGTCATCTGGGAATATCCGGAACTGCTCGTGCGCTACTCCACGATGGTCCACAACAGCTTCGGCCCGAACGGCGATCCGGGGAACAAGCCGTTCGGCAGCTACGGCATCATGCTGCAGGGCACCGACGGTACGCTGATCATCGATCGCGCCGGCTATCAGATCACGCCGCAGATGAAAGGACACGCCGAACCGGTGTCGCAGGCCTGGCGCGAAGCGTTCGACGATCTGACGGGTATCGGCATGTACTACACGTCGACAGCGACCGCCGAGCGAGGCACGACCTCCGTCCAGCACATGCCGCACGTCCGCAATTTCGTCGACTGCATGAAGTCGAGGCAGACACCGGCCGCCGATATCGAGACAGGCCACCGGAGCACGGCCGCCTGCCTGATCGGCAATATCGCGCTGCAGACCGGTCAGAAGCTGCAATGGAACGCGCAGCGCGAGCGCTTCACCAACAATGACGCCGCCAACGAGCGGCTCTGGCGGAGGTATCGGAGGCCCTGGCAGTTACCGGGACTGGAGACTTGAACGATGCTGAAAGAGTTTCGTGAGTTTGCGATCAAAGGCAATGCATTGGATCTCGCCGTCGGAGTGATCATCGGCGCGGCGTTCGGAGCCGTGGTCAACTCTCTGGTCACCGATGTCATCATGCCTCCGATCGGAATGGGCACCGGCGGGGTGGACTTCAAGGACCACTTCATCGCGCTCAACGGCCAAACGTACGCGAGCCTCGCGGTGGCGAAATCGGCCGGCGCGCCTGTGCTCGCCTGGGGGAACTTCGTCAACACCGTTTTGAACTTCCTCATCGTTGCTTTCGCGGTGTTCCTGCTGGTGAAGCAGATCAATCGCTTCCGCGGGCCGGCCGAAGTCACGACGAAGAGCTGTCCGTACTGCACGAATGCGATTCCGCTGAAGGCTACCCGCTGCCCGCTCTGCACGTCGCAGATTGCGTAGCGATCAGCGGATCCAGATCGTCTTCGCGTTTACGAACTCGCGAATGCCGAGGGCCGCAAGCTCGCGGCCGTACCCCGAGTTCTTCACACCTCCGAACGGCAGGCGAGGATCGGACTTGACGATCTCATTGACGAAGACCATGCCCGCTTCGAGCTGATTGATGACTGGTTCCGCCGCTGCGGCATCTCGTGTCCAAACCGATGCCCCGAGCCCATACACATTCTGATTCGCGATGTGCACCGCCTCCATGGGATCCGCAGCGCGAATCACCGCCGCGACCGGACCGAAGACCTCTTCGTCATGCGCCGACATTCCGGGCCTCACGTCTTCGAGAATGCTGACCGGGTACCATGCCCCCGGACCCTGGGGAATCGTTCCCCCCAGCACCAGGCGCGCTCCCTGTGCGATCGAGCGCGTCACCTGCGAGTGCAGGTCATCGCGAAGTTCCCGTCGAGCCTGCGGGCCCACCTGTGTTTCGGGATCGAGCGGATCGCCCACGGTGATCGCTCGCATGGCTTCCGTGAACGCAGAAAGAAACGCACTGTATACCTGCTCGACCACGATGAAGCGCTTGGCCGCGATGCAGGACTGGCCTGAATTAATCGTGCGTGCGGCGGCCGCTGACCGTGCCGTGGGTTCAATATCTGCATCGGCGAGCACGATGAACGGGTCCGATCCGCCGAGCTCCAGCACCGACGGCTTCAGGCAGCGGCCGGCAGTGCCGCCGACCTCCCGCCCCGCCGCCTCCGAGCCCGTGAGCGTGACGCCTGCTACCAGAGGATTCTCGATCACTGGCCGCACGCGCGCGGATTCCAGCCGGAGCGTTCGGAATGCCGCCGTCGGAACGCCGGCTTCATGGAAAATACGCTCGATGGCGAGCGCGCACCCGGTCACGTTGGACGAGTGTTTCAGGGCCATCGCGTTTCCCGCCATCAGCGCGGGCGCGGCGGCGCGAAACACCTGCCAAAAGGGAAAATTCCATGGCATCACCGCGAGAATGGCCCCCAGCGGCTGATAGCGCACCAGCGATCGCGAAGCTTCCGTGAGAACGACTTCGTCAGCGAGGAGACCCTCGGCGTGGTCGGCGTAGTATTCGCAGCCCCACGCGCATTTCTCTGCTTCGGCAATTCCGGCGCTGATGGGCTTCCCCATCTCGGTCGCCATCAGCCGCGCCCATTCGTTCTTGCGGTCGCGGAGCGCCGCCGCCGCGGCTCGCAGACACGCAGCGCGCGCGGCGAACCCGGCGGCTGCCCACTCGCGGGCCGCCTCATGCGCCGCCCGAATGATATTTCCGGTTTCCTGATCCGGCATGGCATCGTAACGCGCAATCAGCTCGCCGGTCGCGGGATTTACGGACTCGAGCGCCATGCCTAAATGCTACTCGCGTCTCAAGGGCGGGTGTCAGCGGGCTGCGATTTCAGCCCCTCGGATCGGCTGTTACCGGGTTACCAGCGCGCGACTGTCATTCTGGCTCACAATTTGACTTCGAGCTGGAACTCTCTGCGGCCGATTGGAAATCGGCCTGTGGCGAGGTTCTTAAGCCCGGTCTTTAAGCCGCCTGTGCGATTTCTTCTTAACGAAACTCGCTAGCTCGCGCACTCTCCGCGCCCGAGCTTCAGCGAGAACGGCTCTTCATCGCCCCAGTCGCGGCAGAGTTCGGGTGTGAGCTCGGCGGGTTTCACCAGATCCGCGATCATCGCCTTGAAGTGTTCCACCTTGTGGCGCACGACGTACTCCCGGAAGCTCTCGCCTTCCGTGCGTTCGGCAATGAAATTATCGAGCACGCGCTTCACCGCGATCGGCGCCACGCGGGCCGGAACGCTGCTGATCGCGAGACCGAAGCGAATCACCCCGGTGGCGTCGTGGCCGCCGCCGAGCAGCATCTGATAGTACGGCACCTCGTGACCTTCGATCTTCCGCGAATTGCCGTAGAAGCCGATGTCCGCGATCCAGTGCTGGCCGCATGCGTTCGGGCAGCCGCTCGCTTTGATGTGCAGCCGGCGAACCTGCGGATCGTCGTAGCCGCGTACCGTCTCGACCAGCACCTCGCCCAGGTTCATCGTCTTCGTCAGCCCGAGGTTGCAGGTCCATGACCCCGGGCACGTCGTTACGTCTGAAATCTCCTGCGCACCCGCATCGGCGAGCCCGATCTCGCGCAGCGCCCGGTACACACGCCGAAGATTCGCAAGGGGAACCCACGCAAGCTTCAGATTCTGCGCGATGGTCACGCGCAGCAGACCGTCCCCCACCTCGCGCGCCAGCCGCGCCAGGTCGCGCATCTGACCGCTGGTGAGATTGCCCTGTGGAACCACAATCGTTACCACTGCATAGCCGGGCTGCCGCTGTTCCTGAACGTTCGTTTCGAGCCACGCGTCAAAGCGCGGATCGGCCGGCGGCCTGCCGTCGAACACGGGCAGCCGCGCTCCGTTGCCGAGCGGCCGCGGAGCGTCGGCGGAAGCTCCGAAATGTTCGGGAACGACCTCCGGTGTCGCGATCCCGCCGTTTGCCAGGATATCGGCGTACTCGCGTTCGATGGCGTCGCGGACCCATTCGGCGCCGCGCTCCCGGACGATGAACTTGAACCGCGCCTTGTTCTTGTTCTGATAGTTGCCGTACTTCGTGAAAATCCGCAGCATCGCCTCAATGCGATTGATCAGGCGCTCTTCGGGGATGAACTCGTCGAGAATGATGGCTTCGACTGGCAGCGGGCCGAGGCCGCCG
Organism: Bryobacteraceae bacterium; assembly: GCA_035708545.1. Taxonomy (GTDB): domain Bacteria; phylum Acidobacteriota; class Terriglobia; order Bryobacterales; family Bryobacteraceae; genus DASSSG01. Next base: position 9,361 of record DASSSG010000227.1, read on the forward strand.
CCGATGACCATCCGGAAGCCGCGCTTCTGCACCCCGTTCTCAGTACGAATGCGCGCGCGCAGCCCCACGTCGTGGATCGATGTGAGCATGCAATCGGTGGGGCAGCCGCAGAAAGCGATCTTGAACTTGCGCGGCATGGCATCGGTCAGCGGATTGTGCAGGAACGCGAACGCTGTGCGCAGCGCGTACGGGTTGATATCGAAGATTTCGTCGCGCAGCAGCCCCGCGGTCGGGCAGGCGGTGACGTTGCGGACCGTGTTGTAGCACGCCTCTCGTGTGGTCAGCCGCGCGTCGGCGAGTTTGTGCAGCGCCGCCGGCACGTTCGCCAGCGGCACGAAGTGAAACTGCACGTTCTGCCGCGTTGTTACATGCGCGCGGCCGATGCTGAACTGGTCCGCCACCAGCGCGAGCTGTTCCATCTGCTCGGAGGTGAGTCTGCCGCCCGGCACCTTCGTGCGCACCATGTGGACGCCGGCCTGGCGCTGCCCATAGACCCCACGCCGCAGCCGCTGCGCCCGGAATTGATCATCGGTGATGCGGCCGGCCACGAAGTCTTCCGCGTGGCGGCGGAAGATCTCAATATCGGCCCGAACCGTGGCGTCGTATTCCTGTTCAACCGAATGCGCAACCGCATTCATGAGCAATTCTCCTCATCCCGATGGGGATTGCCGTATTTAGTGTAACACTCCAGCAGCGGCGCACTCCGGCAGCTCGCGGCCCGCGTAAAAGTTGAGGCCATACACGAGTGCCCGGCGCGTGTATGGCGGAATACAAGCGGACGGGGCGCTGCGCCACTGCTGGCGGGCGGAGACATCGCGGTCGAGAACAGGATAGCTCGCAAACTGCAGGTACGCTGTGGCGATACAGGCTGCCGCGGCGAGGCTGCCGAGTGCGAACTCGCGCCTGTTGGTTGC
>DASSSG010000228.1:0-3396 GCA_035708545.1 Bryobacteraceae bacterium
GCGGCACGCTCGTGATGGGCGTGAACTACGGCAACATCGTCCACACCCAGAAGGATCCCGCCGGCGGCGATCCGCGCGGCGTGGCGCCCGAGCTCGCGCGCGAGCTGGCGCGCCGGCTGGGCGTGCCGCTGGTCGCAACCAACGGCGTTCGCTACGCGCAGCCGCATCAGCGCGAAGTGCTCGACGTGCTCACCTGCGTGAAGAACAAGGTGAGGATCGAAGAGGCCGGCCGGCTTTTGTCGATCAACTCGGAGCGGCACCTGAAGCCGGCTGAAGTGATGTCGCGCCTGTTTGCCGATCTCCCCGAAGCGATCGCGAATACGGTTGAGCTGTCATCACGGCTGGGATTCACGCTCGCGGATCTCGGCTATACGTTTCCGCCGTATCCGGTGCCGGCGGGCGAGACGATGACGTCGTTTCTCCGCAAGCGCGTCGATGAGGGCGCGCGGAACCGTTATCGGCCGTATCACGAGCGAGCGCGCCAGCAGATCGAGCGCGAGCTGGCGCTGATCGAGAAGCTGAAGCTCGAAGGCTACTTTCTGATTGTCTGGGACATCGTGGAGTTCTGCCGGGAGCGCGGGATTCTGTGCCAGGGCCGCGGCTCGGCCGCAAACAGCGCGGTTTGCTACGCGCTCGGGATCACCGCGGTGGACCCGGTCGGCATGGAACTGCTGTTCGAGCGCTTCCTGTCGGAAGAACGCGGCGAATGGCCGGATATCGACATTGACCTGCCGAGCGGGGACCGCCGCGAGCGCGCCATCCAGTATGTCTACGAGCGGTTCGGCGACCGCGGAGCCGCGATGACGGCGAACGTGATCACCTATCGGGGGCGGTCTGCGGCGCGCGATATCGGCAAGGTGATGGGCTTCGATGAGCCCTCGATCGCGCGGCTTTCAAGCCTGGTGCGCGCATGGGAGTGGCGCGATCCGGCGGACACCCCGGAGCGGCAGTTCGCCGAAGCCGGCTTCGATCTCGCCGACCCGAAGATCCGCAAGTTCTTCGACGTATATCTTGCGACACAGGATCTGCCGCGTCACCTCGGGCAGCACTCGGGAGGCATGATTGTCTTCCAGGGGCGGCTCGACACGATCGTGCCGCTGGAGCCGGCGACGATGCCGGGCCGTGTCGTCGTGCAGTGGGACAAGGACGACTGCGCCGATCTCGGGCTGCTGAAGATCGACCTGCTCGGGTTGGGCATGATGGCGGTGCTCGAGGAAACGATCGATCTGATTCGCGAGCATCGCAGGGAAGAGGTGGACCTCGCACATCTGCCGCAGGACGATCCGGAGGTCTACTCGGCCCTGCAGAAGGCCGACACGGTGGGGATGTTCCAGGTGGAGAGCCGGGCGCAGATGGCGACCCTGCCGCGGCTGCACCCGACGCGCTTCTACGACATCGTGGTGCAGGTGGCGATTATCCGGCCGGGGCCGATTGTCGGCAAAATGCTGCATCCGTACCTGCGGCGGCGGCAGGGGCTCGAGCCGGTGGATTACATGCATCCGGCGCTCGAGCGGGTGCTGAAGCGAACCCTCGGGGTGCCGCTGTTTCAGGAGCAGTTGCTGCGGATGGCGATGATCGTGGCGGGCTTCACGGGCGGACAGGCCGAAGAGCTGCGCCGCGCATTCGGCTTCAAGCGTTCGGAGCGGCGCATGAGCGAGGTCGAGGTGAAGCTCCGCGAGGGCATGGATCGCAACGGGATCACCGGGCCGGTTCAGGATGCGATCATTCAGTCGATCACGTCGTTTGCGCTCTACGGATTTCCGGAGTCGCACGCGGCCAGCTTCGCGCTGCTCGCGTACGCGAGCGCGTACCTGAAGTGCCGTTATCTGGCCGAGTTCACGGCGGCGACACTGAATAACCAGCCGATGGGCTTTTATCATCCGGCGACGATCATCAAGGACGCGCAGCGGCACGGGTTGCGCGTGCTGCCGGCAGACGTGACGGTTTCGGAGTGGAACTGCACGGTCGCAAACGGGTGCGTGCGGCTGGGGCTGCGCTATGTGCGGGGATTGCGGGCCGAAGCCGGCCGCGCGATTGCGGACGAGCGGCGCCGGGCTCAGTTCACGAGCATGGACGATCTGGTGCGCCGTGTGCCGGAGCTGCACCGCGACGAGCTGCGAACGCTCGCGAAGGTGGGCGCGCTGAACTTCATCAATGACGTCCACCGGCGCGACGCGCTGTGGGAAAGTGAACTGGTGAGCCGGCCGGCGGGGCCACTCTACGAACAGCTCGAGGCGGTGGAGGCGCGCTCGCCGCTCCAGCCGATGACGACGAAGGAACGGTTGCACGCAGACTTCTCAGGCACGGGCGTGACGGTCGGGCGCCATCCGATGTCGTATTACCGCGAGCAGATGAACGAGCTGGGTGTGCTGCGCGCGATCGACCTGCCCCGCACGCCGGACGGGCGCGTGGTGCGCGTGGCGGGGGCGGTGATCGTGCGGCAGCGGCCCGGGACGGCGAAGGGTTTCCTGTTCCTGAGCCTCGAGGACGAGACGGGAATCGCGAACATCATCGTGCAGCCGGATTTCTATGACGAGAACCGTTCAGTGTTGATCAGCGCGCCTTTTGTGATCGTCGAAGGCGTGCTCCAGAACCAGCAGAACTCGATTTCGGTGCGGGCGCGGAAGGTGGAGGTACTGGACGTGAACGCGATTCCGGTACCGTCACATAACTTCCACTAAGTCGCGGGCGCTCCCGGGTCTGTGCTCCTCCGGAGGGTCGCAGCGCTGCAACGGAGCTTTCGTCCCAGCGTCCAAAATACGGAGGAGTAGTGTATGAGATCACTGTTACTTGCGGCCGCGCTGACAATTGCCGTTGCGCCCGGGCTGTTTGCCGATCACAAGAAAGCCACCGGATACGAGCGGTTCGTTCGGGAGATCCGGCACGAGCTGGTAATGCTGCCGTACTACGGCGTGTTCGATAATCTCGCGTACAAGGTCAACGGCTACAATGTCACGCTCGAGGGTCAGGTCACGCGTCCAACGCTGAAAACTGCCGCTGAGCGTGTGGTGAAAGACATCGAAGGCGTTCAGAGCGTCACCAACAACATCGAGGTGCTTCCACCTTCGCCGAACGACGACAGGATCCGGCTGGATGTATATCGGGCGATCTATGGCCACACTGCGCTGAACCGTTACGGCCTGTCCGCGGTGCCATCGATTCACATTATTGTCAAGAACGGGAATGTGAGTCTGGAAGGCGTGGTCGCCACTGAGGCGGACAAGAACATCGCGGGCATCCAGGCCAACGGCGTCTCCGGCGTGTTCTCTGTGAAGAACAACCTGAAGGTCGAAAAGGCGGACTAAGAGGATCGCTGCCTGCTTACAATACGGGTGATGATCCCCCTGCTCGCCGGAGTGCTCTTTCTGTGCGCCGCAGCCGGCGCACAGGACTTTT
>DASSSG010000229.1:0-5444 GCA_035708545.1 Bryobacteraceae bacterium
AAAGACGGCTCCACCTATTACGGTCCGTACTTTCCCGGCAATCTCGCGCACCGCCTCGTGCATTTCATCCACCGGCACTTCCGCGTTCCTTCCTGCAAGGTCGATTTCAGCCGGAATCATAAGCACCCGTGCCTGCAGTACCACATTCATCGCTGCCTCGGTCCCTGCGTGCAGGGCCTGACGACCGATGAGATTTACAGGGAAGCCGTTCGCAACGTGCGTTTGTTTCTCGAAGGCCGGCACCGCGACCTCGCCGCCCAGCTCCGCAGGCAAATGGATGAGGCCGCCGACGCCATGCGCTTCGAAGAGGCGGCCGGGCTGCGCGATCTGCTCAATACCGTCGAAGAGCTCGAGCAAAAGCAGAAAATGGCCGCGGCCGAATCCGACGACGTCGATATCTTCGCCTTCTATGCCGAGCCTCCGCTCGTCGCCGTCAATCTCTTCCACCTCCGCAGGGGCAACATTGTCGATCGCCGCGAATTCTTCTGGGAAGATCAGGTCGAGTTTGACGCGCGCGAGTTTTTCGGGGCGCTGCTCAAGCAGGTCTATCTCAACCAGGATTACATCCCACACACGATCCACGTGCCTGTGGAATTCGACGATCGCGGCATCCTGGAAGAGCTGCTGTCCGAGAAGCGCGGCCGCCGGATAGAGATTCATACCCCTCATCGCGGCCAGAAAAGGGCCATGCTCGCGCTCGTCGAGACGAACGCAAAACACAGCTTCGACGCTCGCTTTCGCGTGCTGAAACCCTCCTCAAAGGCGATCCAGGAAGCGCTGCAGGATGCGCTGTCCCTGCCGGAGCCGCCGCGCCGCGTCGAGTGCTTCGACATCTCCCATACCCAGGGCACCGACAAGGTCGCCAGCATGGTCGTTTGGGAAGACGGCCGCATGAAGAAATCGGATTATCGGAAGTTCATCATCCGCAGTGTGGTCGGGAATGACGATTTCGCATCGATGCGCGAAGTCGTCACTCGGCGCTACAAGCGCCTGCAGGAAGAGGGCACTTCGCTGCCGAGCCTCATCCTCGTCGATGGTGGAGTCGGCCAGCTTCACGCCGCGGCCGAAGCGCTGGAAGCGATCGGCATTATCAATCAGCCGGTCGCCTCGATTGCCAAACGCGAAGAGTGGATTTACGTGCTCGGCCAGGAAGATGAGCCTGTGGTGCTCGATCGTTACTCCCCGGTACTGCACCTGGTGCAATCAGTGCGCGATGAAGCGCATCGCTTCGCGGTCACCTTTCACCGCACGCGCCGCAACGCCGCCCGTCTTAGCTCGGAACTCGAGGAGATTCCCGGAGTCGGGACAAAAACCGTGCAGAAACTGCTCCGGCAATTCGGCAGCTCCGAGCTTGTCCGCTCCGCGCCCGACGAAGATCTCATAAAGCTGATCGGCCCCGCCGCCACTCGAAAAATCCGCGACTATTACAGCGCGCACACGTTCCACATCACTGGTGCCGAATAAAGCTGACGCCGCAGTAACCAGGACCTTTAAGGCCGATACCACTGCGAGCGGCCTGATGTCGCACGCAACCGTTGCAGCTAAAGCTTTGCTGGTCTGCTGTTTCGCAAGTACCTTTACGACTCCCTCGCGGTCGTGGCACGGTTTTCCGAGCCGCGCGCATCAGCAAGCGTCAAGGCACTTGAGATGCAGAAAACCAGCCTGAGGAAATGTATGGGTTCTGGCGCGACTTCCACAACCTGCCCGGCATCCTGGATCACCTCGATTCCGTGCAGGTGCTTGACAGCCACCCCGGCCACTGCGCACTCCCGCCAGTCTGGCTACTCTCCGGCCGCCTCTTTCGGCGCGATCCCCAGCGACTTCATCTTTCGATACAAGTTGCTGCGCTCCAGCCCCAGCAGCTCCGCGGTGCGACTGACGTTCCCCTCGGTTTCTTCCAGCTTTCTGAGGATGTAGTCACGCTCGGCCGCCTCGCGTACCTCCTGCAGGCTGGCGAAACGGTCCACCGGCGGCCGGTCAAACACCGATCGTCGCGCCGCGTTCAGCGGAATGTGCCGCGCATCGATACGCGTCTGCGGATTCATGATGACGATTCGCTCCATCAGGTTCCGCAGCTCGCGAATGTTGCCCGGCCAGGGATACGACTGCAGGATGCGATACGCCTCCGGCGTAAGCTCTTTCGGTTTCCGGCCGTACGCAGTCGCGAACTCCTGCAGGAAGTATTCGGCTAGTAATGGCACATCTTCAAGTCTCTCGCGCAGCGGCGGCACGTGAAATGGAATCACGTTCAGGCGGTAGAACAGGTCCTCCCGAAAATTACCGCGGCTGATCTCATCCTCCAGGTTTTTGTTCGTGGCGGCGATCACCCGCACATCCACCTGCACCGATTCGTGCGCGCCGACGGGCTCGAACCGCTGTTCCTCGATGGCGCGGAGTACCTTGCCCTGCGTCTTCAGGCTCATGTCACCGACCTCATCCAGGAACAGCGAGCCTCCGTCAGCCTTCCGGAACTTCCCGACTTTGTCCTCGGCGGCGCCGCCGAAGCTGCCTTTCCGATGCCCGAACAGCTCGCTCTCGATCAGCTCCTCCGGAATCGTCGCGCAGTTCACCTCGACAAACGCCTCATTGGCGCGCGCGCTGTTCTCGTGAATGGCATGCGCGATCAACTCTTTGCCAGTACCGCTCTCGCCATAAATGAGAACGCGGCCATTGGTCGCCGCCATGAGCGCAAGCTGCTGCCGCAGAGCTTTCATGGACACGCTTTCGCCAATGATCCGCGCGCGCGACCCGGCCTCGCGCAGCCTGCGTACCTCGAGCTGCAGCCGGCGCTGCTGAGCCGCGTTGCGGACGGCGAGCGAGACTTTCTCGATGCTCAGCGGTTTTTCGAGAAAATCGAAGGCGCCCAGCTTCGTGGCTCTTACGGCGGTCTCAATCGTCCCGTGACCCGAGATCATGACCACCACGGGCCGTTCCTGCGGCGGTATCTCGCTGATGCGGCCGAGCGCCTCCAGACCATCCATGCCGGGCAGCCAGATGTCGAGGAGCACCACGTCGTAGCTCTGCGCATCGAGTTGCGCGAGACAGGCTTCGCCGGAATCGACTGCGCAGGACTCGAACCCCTCGTCTTCGAGCACACCCATCAGCGACGTCCGAATTGCCGCCTCGTCATCGACAACCAGAACACGGATCCGGCGGCTCATGTCCGCGCCTCGACGGGCCGGGACGTGTCGAGCGATTCGTACGCAGCCACGGCGGGGATGTCGACCACGAACCGGGCGCCAGCCGGCTGATTATCTTCGACACGGATGTGCCCGCCGTGCTCGGACACGATGTGGTTCACGATCGCGAGCCCCAGGCCGGTGCCGCGGCCCTTGGTCGAGAAGTACGGCAGGAAGAGCTTCTCCTTATCCTCCGGAGAGATGCCGCAGCCCGTGTCGGCCACCATGAGCTCGACCGTATCCGGCCCGGGCGCTGCCGTGGCAATCGCGAGTTGCCTGACCAGACACCCATCCATCGCCTCCGCCGCATTGTCGACGAGATTGACCACGAGCCGCTTAAAGTGCTCGCGATCGATGTTCACGAGCGGCAGGTTCGGAGCAAGCGACGTGCGCACGTCAATGTCCGCCAGCCGGCCATGAAACACCGCGAGCGCATTCTCCACGATCTCGTTCAGGTCTGACGGCTGCGGCTGCGCTGCCGGGAAACGCGCAAACTGCGAAAATTCATCAACCAGCGACCGCAGCGTCTCGACTTCGGCCGAGATCATGGCCGAGCACTCGCGAAGGATGCGATCGGCGTCGGGATTCTCCGCGCGCCGGCTGAGCTGGCGGGCAATCCGCTCGGCGCACAGCGCGATCGGCGTCAGCGGGTTCTTGATCTCATGCGCGATGCGGCGGGCGATCTCGTGCCAGGCAGCGAACTTCTGCGCCCGCAGCAGATCGCTCGTGTCCTCGAGCACCAGAACGAAACCAGCTCCCCCGCGTTCTTCGAGCGCCGCGACGGTCACTGACAGCGGAATTGTCTGTCCGCTCGAGGTCCGAAATTCGAACTGGCTGCCCGCGAGGCCCATGCGCCGCGCGCGGTTCATGAGGTACCGCAGCTCTTTGGCGTCGTCGGGTGGGAACAAATCTTCGAGCCGCGTGGCCCGGTCGACCTGATCGGCGGGAAGTATCCCTTTCAGTGCCCTGTTCACGCGCAGAATGCGCCGGTCATACGTGAGCGAGATGACGCCCGTGGGTATGCTTTCGAGAATCGCCTCTGTGAAACGCCGGCGTTTCTCCAGCTCCAGGCTGTTCGCCTGCAGGTCTGCCGTCATGTCATTGAAAGCTCGCACCAGCATTGCCAGCTCGTCGATCGCCTTCACCTGCACCCGGTGCGCAAGATTGCCGCTGCGCACCTGCTCGGCTCCCGCGAGCAGAGCCGAAATCGGGACGCTGATCTGCCTGGCGAGAAACAGCGCGATCCAGTTGGCGAAGAACAGGATGAACAGCGTGATCAGAGTCAGCAGCGCGATGTAATTCCAGCGCAGCATCTTGCGCGAGCGCGCGAGTTCTTCATAATTGTGCAGCTCCCGCTCGATTTCAGCTTTGATGCGCGCCATGTCAATGGGAAGCACGGACGTAAGCCGCACCTCGGCGCCGGCGACTCCCGGCACGCTCGCAACCGCGGTGACGGCTCTCGGGCCGCCGCGCCCGCCGGTCTGCGAGCAAATCGGAATCACAGCGCCGTCCGGTGTGCGAATCGCCAGCTCAGCGACCCCATGTTCGCGGCATGCTGTGTCATCGCGTCTGCCTTCGCGGACGGCGGGCAAACCAGCCGCCCATTCAGCCTGCGCACGTGCCTTCGCCTGGTGCTCGGCGCTGATCGCGCTGCTGATGTCAATGAGATTCGCCTTGATGTGCTCAGCCGGCTTTGAAAACCATTTGTCGAGGTTCCTGTTCAGCACCTGAATACTGAACAGCACCAGAAACAGCACCGGCATACACGTGAGTGCGACAGCGCCATACACGAGCTTCGTTCGGATGCGCGACCCGATTCGGTCGCTGCGGCGCTCGACGTACAGCTTGATGAAGTTCCGAACCAGCATGAACCCGAGCGTCACGACGAGCACGAAGTTGATGGTGGAGAGCGCCCATAGTGTGTAGGTTTGGCCGGGACTGGACGGCCCGTAGTCACCGAAATCAAACGAGCCCTGCCAGATAATCAGCGCAAACAGGATTGCGAGCAGCAGCAGGCCGGAGCCATAGATGACACGCTTACGCACAGCGGAATATCTTCAGTGTACGTATTGGCGCAGCGCAAGCTTCAGCTTGCCGCCGGGCTGCAAAGTTTTCCAGCTCCAGGCGGCGCACGTTTTACCCGTGCTGTGGCGAACTTCAGTTCGCCGTAGCGGTCGCAACACCCTGCCTGCAACGGGTGCTGTTCTGCGGACGGACTGCGGCGTACGGCAAGCCTGATAAACAAACAGCCGTGGGCGGGTCTCC
>DASSSG010000230.1:0-3015 GCA_035708545.1 Bryobacteraceae bacterium
GCGGCGGCACGTGGCAGTTGGCGCAGCGGGCCTTGCCGGTGAATAGCGCCCGACCTCGGGACGTGCGCCCGTCGAATGGATTTGCCTCCTGCGACGGCGCGGGCAGCGACACCTGATAGAAGTGCAGCGCGGCGAGTTTCGAGGTGATCAGATCGGGCGTCTCGCGCTTGTTCCCGAATCCGGCCCTGGCGGCGAGCGGAAATTTCGCTGCATCGTTCAGGCGCGGATCCCAGAACGTTCCCTTGCCATTCATCTGGAGATTTCCTACGTACGCATTCCAGTGGGCGATGCCGCCCCAGCCTGTATAGGTGTGCAGGTTGACACCAGCCAGGCCGAATGCCGCCGGGATCAACGTCGATGCTGATTTGCCGTCCGGCCGAAAAGCCTTGCCGTCGAGGTTCAGTTCAGCGTCATAGCGTCCGGGTCCCCAGCTCAGCAGGACTTTTCGGACGGTCCCGTCGTCAACCCCAAGGTGATCCACGAACGGCTGCAGAGCAGGCGCAAGCGCGACGATGCCGCCGATATTCAGATCCCGAGCAGGCCATCCATCAAGCCGCGCGCCGATTACACCCGGTGGAATGTTTGGCGCCTGAAAAGACTGATCGACTGTCGAATGGCAGATGGCGCACTGAATTCCGATGCTGCGCAAACGATCGCCCGAGAAGAAGCCGGTCACACCGATAACCGCATTCAGCTTCAGCAGCGCCAGCGTGACGGCGGGGTCATCCAGATTCACGCGCCCGGCGCGGACGTCGGCAACAAGGTTTCCAGGCAGGGCTTCGGCGTCGATCTTCAGCCCGAGTGCGACTGCGTTGCGGGGACTGAGCCCAGGGCCGACGCCGCCATTCGCGCTGCCCGCTATGGCTTCATGCAGCCGGAGTTTGCCGCCCCAGAAATCCTCGCTGCCGAAGGTATCGAAGCGAAAAATCCGGCGACCTTCGTCGAGCATTCTCGCGGCGTTGTCGGCAATCGTTCTGTCGAACCCTTTCAGCGGGCCGCGATCACCGGAGCGCGCACTGTCCTGCGCCAGAATGAACCGGCATGCGCCGGCAATGACTATGAAGACTGTGGCCGCCATGACGGCAGCACGCGCACGGCGTTGAAATAACATCGTCCCTCCGCTGGAATCTGAGTGGGCAGATCAGCTCGGAGTTACAGACGCGGGGGTATGTTAACCGTGATTAGTTCGGTAAAAACCGTAGCTACTGACGAGCAAGCACCTTCGTATCCGTTAGAATCTCGCGAATGGCTGTGCGGTCGTCCGTTGACAGGCGTGCGAACGCGGGACTCTCATCCTGTCCGCTGAGTACCTGCGCAAGTCGGCGCCGTACATGCTCGAGAACGACAGGAGGCAAATTCCGGTAAGCCGCCGAATACACGAGTGGGCTGCACGGATACCTGAACAGCCTGCGCTTCAGATCGAATTCGCGGAGCGATCGGCCCCTGCGATCGCGCGGGCCCACCGACAAATACTCTTCGGCGAAGCGCGATGTCCCCGCGACAGGTCCGGTCAGTGGAGCTTCATCCGTGAACAGCATGTGGCGCACAAGCTCTTCGGCAAGATTGTTGATGCGCTTCATGAGCGTGTCACTCATCGTGCCGGGCGGCTCGCCCAGCGCTTTGTTCAGGGCTTCGGCCTGATGCAGCGCCATGCGGACTTCCCAGCCCACGCGGGTGATGAGGTTCTGCATTCGCGTCTGATGCTCGAGAACCATCAGCGCGACGATATCGCTGTGCGGCTCCAGCCACAAACCGGAGTCGATCAGTCCGTCAAGCGTCTTCCGGTTCAGGCCTTCAGCGTCCGGGGCCTTCGCGTCTGCTGCGTCCCTGAAAATCCGATTTCCGAGATGCCGCTGCTCGCCGTGAGTGCCGGTCACGTACCATCCGCCCCAGCGCTGTTCCAGCTTGCTCCGATGATCCGTCACGAACGAGCCGGCATGGAAGATCGGCATTCCCGTTCGGTCCGGGTAAACAGAACGGACGACAAGGCCCGGCACACCGAGCGTCGATCCGGACGCGTGGCATTGCAAACATGAGTCCTGCCGCTTAAAGGCCGGCGCAACGGTGTTTTCCTGATCGAGCGTATAGAAGACGACACCCAGCCGCGGATCGGCTGCCGCAAGCTCGAGCACGTCGCCGCCACGAACGTATCCGACCGCCAGCTCGTCGTTGAAGTACAGGGCGCGCGGGTTCTTCGGAGAGATGCGCGACGCCTGAAAGCTCGTTCTTGAGAACACGAGTACCTGCGACGAAACCGGCACACCGAGTTGTTTCAGCACGGAAGGCAGATAGCCAAAATCCGGGTGGTACTCGAGCGTTGTCCGTTTTTCCGCCAGCCGCGTCTGCAGCCGAGACACAGCGTCGCTCGAAGGCAGCTTCGAATACTGGATGGCTTCGTGGTCGACCGGAAGGACGTACGAACCGTCGAGCCCCGCGTACGCGGAGACTGCCACACCGACCGCAACCGCGACCCACAGGAACTTACTTTGCATGGCGCGCTCCAGCGGCTTTTGCCGACATGCCGGAAATCTGACTTGTGTGCACGTGACCTCAGTCAATATGGAGCGACAAGTCGCTCCATAAATTAGAACGTCAGCCGCAGGCCCAACTGGGTCTGCCGCATCGCTCTGGCGCCGCGGATGGTGCCTACCGCCTGACTGTTCAGCGATGATGTCGGAGCGTTGAGGTTCACGAGATTCAGGGCGTTCGTGAACTCGCCGCGGAATTGCAGCCGGATCGCTTCGCGGATCGGGAAATCGCGGAAGATCGCCAGGTCCACGTTGCGAATCCCCGGTGCGTCCAGGATATTGCGGCCGCTCGTGCCGTCCTGGCCGAGGGACGGCACGGCAAAGGCCGCCGGATCGAACCACTTCGCCGTGACCTCGCTGCGGGGACGGTTCGGATCGAGACGCGGGTTGCCCATGAGATTCGCCCGATCATTGCTGCTGCCGTCGAGGTTGCGATCGGTGCCGGCCGTGACGGTGAACGGAGCGCCGCTGCGGAGCGCAACGATAC
>DASSSG010000231.1:0-3427 GCA_035708545.1 Bryobacteraceae bacterium
CGTTCATCCTGCGGCAGCCACGTTGTGAATGCCTTTGTGAGATTCGGAAAACAGCCCGCCTCGCCGGCGCCGAACATGAACCGGATCACGACCAGCGAGATCCAGTTCCACGCCCAGCCGGTCGCGGCCGTGAAGAACGACCACCACAGGACGATGCGCATCAGCACCCGCCGCGGTCCCATCCAGTCCGCGAGCCAGCCGCCCGGGATTTCAAACAGCGCGTAGGCCCAGGCGAAGGCGGCCAATACCCAGCCCATGTCGACCTTGGTCAGCCCGAGATCTCGCCGGATCAGCGTTTCGGCCTGGGAGATACAGACGCGATCGATGTAGGTGACGATGGCGAGGCTGACCGCAAAAACGATAACCCAGTGACGGGCTCTCGTCGGGCGCCCGGCGGCGGAAGGTGAAACCGGCTTGGCGGGAGCAGACATGCGAATGGATTATCTCATCACTGTTACGCGTTCAGGGACCGGCGTTGCCGGTCTCATCATCGATCCACTGCAGGTACGATTCGAGGCCGGCGACGATCGGAAGTGCAATCAGCTCCGGTACCTCGTAAGAGTGGACCCTCCGCAGCTCGCGCTCGACCCGAGCGACGAGCGGGCGACGCGTCTTGATCAGCAGCGTCCACTCGCCCGCCTCCTCCACTGCGCCCTTCCAGCGATAAATGCTGCGGACACCCGGGATGATGTTGACGCATGCGGCCGCGTGGGTCTCGACCAGGTGTTTCGCGACGCGTTCGGCCTCCTCCGCCGACCCGCAACTCGAGAAGATGAGAATCTTGTCGGTCATGAAGTAATTTTCCGGAAAATCACTAGCTCGCAGGCAAAAACAGGATTATAGTCAAATGTTAGAAGTACTATCCCGCCTTGCCATGTTGAAAACCGCTGCTTATCTCGCCGCTTTCGTCATCCTCGGGACCTGCGTGCTGCTTGCGCTTCGAGGCCCGCAGGGCCTGCCAGTGCTCCTGGAGAAGCGCCAGCAGATTCGCGAGCTTCAGGAAAAGAACGCGGACCTGCAGCGCGAAATTCAAACCAGGCGTGTGCGGCTCGAGCGCCTCAGGAACAATCCCGACGAGCAGCAGCTCGAGATCCGCGAGCGCCTGAAGATGCTGAAACCCGGCGAGGTACGATACATCGTACCCGAGCCGGCCGCCCGGCCAGCCGATGAGAAAGCACTCGAACAGAAGCCGGCGAAATAACTACGCTCCGGCTCAGGCGGTAAACGCGATCGCTCCGAAACTGACGACACTCTCGTCATCGATGTTCCAGTGCTGATAGCCACGCAGAGTGCCGCGCGCGCCGGGCATCGCCTTCAGAAACGTATAGAGCGCCGATGATCCGCACCATTTGAGGTCGTCTTCGTTCTCCTGCACCAGCTCCCAGAATCCCGCCGGGTCGCCCGCGTTTACCCGTTCGATGCGCATGTGGTCACGCTGCTCCACCGCGAGCATCGCGCCCTCGTTCAGGCGGGCCGGCAAGGCATCTCCGTAGCGCCGCCCCATATGGGCCATATCGATTCCAAGTACCCATAACAGGCGGTCCTGTTCTGCCGCCGCAATCTCGCCGAGCTCGCCCAGGAACCGCCTGACGGCCTCGTCCTCTTCGGGCCGCCCGCCCGCGCAAATGCTCTCGGCGTACGGTCCGCAGAGAACGGGTACGACGCGAATGCCGGCCCCGAACAGGTGCTGCAGGAATACGATCTGGAACTCGATGGAGTGCTCGGTCGCGTGACAGTAGTCCTCGACTACAGCGGCGGGCTGACTGGCCAGACGCTCGACGATGGAAGCGTCTGTGCGAGTTTCGCCGAATGGAGTTGTAAATGGTTTTCGAGTCACACCGAAACGGTTCGGCTGGCCGTGGTGCGAGGTACCGAGTACGAGGAAGGTACGGTCAAGATCTTCGGGGCGCAGAGCACTGTAGGCCGCTCGATACGTTTCAACGCCCGCCGCCGGGCTCACGTGCGGCGCCGCAATCCCGATCAGCCTGTCCGTGCTCGCGACCGGAGGCGGCGCGGCATTCATGTAACCCGTCAGAGTCGTGCGCAGCTCGCCTTGTTGGGCGGGGTAAGCCGTGCCCGCGTGTGCCGCCTCGCGAACCGTGGCTTCGGCAAAAGTGCGCTGTCGTTCGTCGCGCAGTGCGGCATATACGTCGTCGTGGAGAAAGCCCGCCTGGCTCAGGGTGCCGACGAAATGTTTCTGGATGGCGGAAACATCCAGCTCGCCGGTGATCTTCACGAGCGCGGCCTTCAGGTCGAGTTCCGTCGATTCGCCGTCGAAGAGCTGCAGGCACCGGACCAGCGGCGGCGGAACGATCAGGACCGCGTCCGAGTACCCCTGTGAATCGCGGATCAGCAGCCCAGGCCTGTCCTCGACGGGAGATGGAAGAAAATCCAGGTTCAGGCGGATCCGAGGCAGCGGCGCGGACACCCTACGATGCTAGCGCACGGGGCTCGCTGCCCTGCCGAAAATGAAACGGCCGCGGCAACGGGAATCTCGGGGCGCCAGGCGTCAGCGCGCCTGATCGATTTCGCTTACCGTGTGGTCCCACCGGCTGGCGAAATCGCGCGCGGTGTGATCAGCGTGTGAGTATGCGACATGTGCATTGCGAACGGCCGAGCCACGGTGACCGCGCCGAGGCCGGTGCCGGGTCACGCCGTTGCGGCTGCCGAACCGAGAATCGCTTCCACCTCGTCCCGCGACGCCGGCTTCAACAGCACCACACGGCGACTACCCGAACGGATCAGCTCGCGTACCTCATCGCTGAACGGCGGCCGCACAATCATCACCGACGCGGACAGCCTGCCGACCACTTCGGATGGATCGTCGTCCGGCGAGAGCAAGCCAATCAGCACTCCACCCACGCCGCCGGCGAGCAGACTCGCCGTCTCACGCGTGCGTTCATCCTGACGCTCGAACGTCGGAACGTAGTTACCACGGCGGTACCGGATCAAAACGGGGTCGGCTGCCCCATCTGTCTCGTAGTACCGATCCACAGTGGCGCGCAGCCGGCGCGCCTCCACCCGCACGATGGAATCGAGCCGCGGGTCGAAGTCTTCCGGACGGTTGAACACCTCGACCGCGATCGAGTACTCCTTCAGCTTGCCGGTCTGCCCGGCGAGGGTTTGCCGGACGGTGTACTGCAGAAAACTGCATACACGCGGCTTCCGGCGGAACAACTGTGTGCTGACCATCTTATGCAGCTGAGCCTCGACGGCAGCACGCATTTCCGGATTAAGCAGCGTTAATTCGGCCACAGTTCTATCACGGTAACACACATTCGGTCTGCCGAATAGTACCCCCGCACCGTCGGGTATATGCAGACCAGCTTTGCGAGGGTATCTCCGGGCTGTACCCCGGTGCTCCAAGCCGGGTTTCCTGTTACACTTCGCGTCGAATATCCATGAGAACCCTCCGTCGGGTGGCTGT
>DASSSG010000232.1:0-3447 GCA_035708545.1 Bryobacteraceae bacterium
TATGAGGCCGTGCTGAAGGACGCCGGCGCCGCGTCCAACGCCTACACGAGCGACGACCTCACTGCCTACCACACGACCTTCTCGAAGGAGGACCTGGAGAAGATTCTCGCGATGGAAGCCGACCGCTTTCAGAACCTCGAATACTCCGAATCCGTTTTTCGGACCGAGGCGCTGGCCGTCCTCGGCGAGTACAACAAGAACAGCGCATCGCCGACCTCGAAGCTGAACGAGGCGATGCGCAACACAGCGTTCGACAGCCACACGTACAAGCACACCACGATGGGCTTCCTGAAGGACATCGAGGACATGCCGAACCAGTTCGAGTACAGCCGGCAGTTCTTCGACCGCTATTACCGCCCCGAATACACGACCATCGTTGTTGCCGGCGATCTTCGCCCGCAGCAGGTACGCGCGATGGTCGAGAAGTACTGGGGCAAGTGGGAGCGCGGCAACTGGAAGCCGCCAATCCCCGCCGAGCCGGCACAGAAGGCCGCGCGCACAGCGCACCTCGACTGGCCCTCGGCAACGCTCCCGTGGGTTGTGGTCGCCTACAAGAGCGCCCCTTATTCGGATACGGAGAAGGACCAGGCGGCGCTCGACCTGATCAGTTTCATCGGCTTCTCCGAGAATTCAGAGCTGTATCAGCGGCTTGTCGTTGAACAGCAAAAGGTCGATGAGCTGGAGCTCTATAACCCGGACCGCGTGGATCCGAAGCTCTTCACCGCCTTTGCGCGCGTAAAAAAGCAGGCCGATATGAAAGATGTCGAGGAGCAGATTCTCAGCACGATTAACGGCTTCAAAGATACGCTCGTTCGTGCCGACAAGCTCTCGGCTGCGAAAAAGCGCCTCCGCTATCAGTTCGCTCTCGGCATGAATAACAGCGAGGCGATCGCCCGCACGGTTGCCAGCTACGTCGCGCTTCGCCGCACGCCCGAAACTATCAACCGCGTGTACGATCTGTACGCTTCGCTGACGCCCGACGATCTTCGGAACGTCGCGCGGAAGTATTTCGGCGAGAATAACCGCACCATCGTGACCCTCACCGGGCCGAAACAGGAGACAGACCGATGACGAGGTTCGCCGTCGTTCTGGCCGCAACGGCCGCGCTCGCGCAGGCCGCTCCTGAGACCGTCGCGCTCCCGGGCAAGTCGCCGCTCGTCACCTTTCGTGTGGTGTTCAGGACGGGTTCTGCGTCAGACCCGGCGGGCAAAGCGGGATTGGCCGCTCTCACCGCCTCGATGCTTGCCGAGGGCGGGACAAAGCAGCGCACGTACAAGCAACTCGTCGAAGCCATGTATCCGATGGCGACCACGGTCTCGGCGCACGTGGACAAAGAAATGACCACCTTCACGGCGTCCACGCACATCGACAATCTGGAAGCGTTTTATGCGCTCTTCCGGGAGATGCTGCTTGAGCCGGGCTGGCGCGCGGACGATTTCACGCGGCTCCGGGATAATCAGATCAATTACCTTCGCGTAAGTCTCCGCGGCAACAACGACGAGGAGCTCGGCAAAGAGGTGCTGTATGAGAGTATCTACGCCGGCCATCCTTACGGCCACGTCAACGAAGGCCATGTGTCCGGCCTGCGGAAGCTCGACATCGATGACCTGCAGCAGTTCTACAAGAACAACTACACGCAGGCGAACCTGATACTCGGCATCGCCGGCGGCTATCTGGCGGACTTCGTCGCGCGCATGCAGAAGGATTTCGCAAAGCTTGAGAAGGGCAGCATCCCGGCGTTGAAACTGTCCGCGCCGAAACCTGTCGGTGGCTTACACATGACGCTCGTCGAAAAGAACACGCGCTCGGTGGCGTTTTCTCTCGGACATCCGATCAGCGTGCGGCGCGGCGACCCCGACTATCCCGCGCTGCTGCTCGCGCAATCGTACTTCGGCCAGCACCGCAACAGCTCGGGACGCCTCTACAACCGCATCCGCGAGCTGCGCGGCATCAACTACGGCGACTACGCCTACATCGAATACTTCCCCCGCGGCATGTTCCGATTCGAGCCGGAGCCGAACCTCGCGCGCCAGCAGCAGATCTTCCAGATATGGATACGCCCGGTGGAACCGCCGACGGCGCACTTCACGCTGCGGCTTGCGATGTATGAATTCGAACGCCTGCTGCGGGACGGAATCCCTCAGGAAGATTTCGATCGCACGCGCAACTTCCTGTCGAAGTATGTCAACCTGCTGCTCAAAACCAGGAGCGCCGAGCTGGGTTACGCCATCGACAGCAAAGTGTACGGCATCGGCGGCTACGCGGACTATCTCAGGTCGGCCCTCGCAAAACTCACGCGCGATGACGTGAACCGCGCCATCAGGAAACACCTGCGTGCCGCCGACCTGCAGATCGTCGTCATCGGGCAGGGCATGGACGCATTTCGCGCGAAGCTGCTCGCCAACGAACCCTCACCCATGAAGTACAACGCGCCGAAGCCGGAAGAGATCACAGCCGAGGACAAGATCGTTCAGGATCTGAAGCTGCCGCTCAAAGCTGAGAACGTGAATATCGTTATTGTAGACAAGATCTTCGAATAACCGAACGCTACTGAGTCGCGCCCAGGCTCTCGACCGGCGACGTCGCGATCGCGGGTTTCGGCTGAAAATGCCCGGCGATATACGGCGAAAGGAAGACCAGCGGCTTGCGCACGGTCACCCGGATCGTGTCATTCGGTGTGCCGGAGTTGAGACGCTGTACGGTGACGTGCTGCGGCCGCAGGCCGAAGATGCCGCTGGCGGATCCGCTCGGCGCCGCCGGCGTGCCATAGGCCACGTAATTCTGAATCTTCGCAGCGTCGCCTGAATTGCACGGATTCCCGGGGCAGGGGTTAACATGCGTTGAGGCCCACCGCGCGCCTGCCCGCGCGCGCTCGTTCATCATCTGAATGTTCATCAGCACCTGGCCGAAATCCATAATTCCGAGAATCATCATGAGCGTCGCCATGAACACCAGCGCGCTTTCGATCAGCGCCTGACCGCGCCGGCCGCGATTGTGGGCATCGTATCGTGCATTCGTCATCGTCCGTCTCCTGCGAAGAGTTAGTGCGTGCCGCCGCCGTGCAGCGGAATCATGAAATGGCCTGCATAGCGCATTGTCAGTCGCGGTTTTTCGTGCAGTGTCACTCGCCCGAACATGCCGTCCACCGTGTAGCCGTTGATCGATACCGTGACTGTCTGTGGCGGCATCGGCGGATTCGCCGTCGAATCCGGCGCCCAGGTAACTGCCACATGCTCCGGCCTGAGGTTGGGAACCACCGGGCTGCCCGTGCCCGCCGTGTTGCCATACACGACGAGTTGCCGCACGAGATTGCGGAACTCGTCCTTGCGGTCGGAACGCATGTCGCTTCGTGCTGCCGCGCGAGTCGCGTTCGCCACGGAGGTCTCGAGCGTGTTATAGACGTGCATCGTGTACCCGTACTGATAAACACCCCCAAACAGCGCTGAG